>CAZNDS010000001.1:0-1300 GCA_964571865.1 uncultured Ignavibacteriaceae bacterium
TAAAGTATTTCACACAGTTAAGGGAAGTGCCCTTGTATCCGAGATTTTTCATGATGATGAAATCTTTAGATCAAAATTAATTGGAAACTCGGCATTAGGTCATAATCGTTACTCAACAACCGGTACCGATCACATCGAAAATATTCAACCATTCAATGTTAAATACAGACTTGGGAACTTAGCCATTTCGCACAATGGCAATCTCACAAATGCAAAAAATTTAAGGAGAGAACTTGTAAATAGTGGATCAATATTTCGCTCATCGAGTGATACAGAAGTTATTCTTCACTTAATTTCCAGAAGCCAAAAAGAAAAACAAATTGATCAAATAAAAGAAGCACTTGACTGTGTAAGAGGTGCATTCTCATTAATTATTCTTACAGACAATTGTTTGATTGCAGCGAGAGATGGATTTGGAGTTAGACCCTTAGTGTTGGGTGAAATTGATAATGCGTACATACTATCTTCTGAAACTTGTGCATTTGATTTGATTGGTGCAAGATATATTCGAGATGTTATGCCAGGTGAAATATTGGTGATTGATAATAACACGATTAATACTCGAGAAATAAAAAGTTATTGGTTAAATGAAATTGCCGAATTTCCAAAGAAATGCATTTTTGAATTTATTTATTTTTCACGACCTGATAGTGTTATCTTTGGTGAGAATGTTGATAAAGTTCGAAGAAAACTTGGAAAGAATTTGGCCCTTGAAAGCCCTGTAATGGCAAAAGATGAAAAAGTATCTGTGATAAGTGTACCAGATTCATCAAATACAATCGCAATAGGTTATCAATCTCAATTAAGGAAACAAGGAATTGATTCAAAACTGGAAATTGGTTTAATCAGAAGTCATTATGTGGGCAGAACATTCATTCAACCGGGACAAGATAAACGAGAGATAGCAACAAGGATTAAGTTCAATACAGTCAAAGGAGTGCTCCAAAATCAAGAAGTTGTGGTTGTGGACGATTCAATTGTACGCGGGACAACATCAAAGATGTTAGTAAAGTTGCTTAGAGAAGCTGGACCTGAAAAAATTCATTTAAGGATTTCTTCACCACCGATTTTGCATCCTTGCCATTACGGTATGGACTTTCCCAGTCGAAGCGAACTAATAGCGAACCAGTGTGATGGTAATGTTGGATCAATTAAAGCGGAAATTGAAGTTGAATCGCTTCAATATTTATCCTTTGAGGGAATGATCAATTCGGTCCAAGAACAATCTTCAGAGTTTTATTGCACTGCTTGCTTCAATGGTGAATATCCAATTCCCATTGATGAGAATTTTATAAAAAAT
>CAZNDS010000001.1:1310-14060 GCA_964571865.1 uncultured Ignavibacteriaceae bacterium
GAACATGAAATTTAGAAATCATTAAATGATAAAAGTTAATTTTTCAGAAATAACTAAGATTCCTAATATCATAAGCACAGTAAGAATTATTCTTATAATCCCTGCAATAATTCTCTTTAGAGATTTTGAGACTAATCGTATGCTGCTCATTGTGATTGGAGTTTTAGCTGCTGTTCTTGATAATCTGGATGGTTATCTTGCGAGAAAGTTAAATGAAATTACTGAACTTGGGAAGATAATCGATCCACTTGCTGATAAATTAATTGTTGCTGTCTTCGGCATTGGTTTGGTGTTAAATGGCGCTATTCCAACTTGGTTTGCTGCATTAGTGATTTCGAGAGATTTAATCATAATAATTTTCAGTTTGATTTTTATAAGAAAAGTCGAGAAAGTTGCAGCATCCAACTTCATCGGAAAAATGACAGTCACGTTGATTGGATTTACTTTTTTGATGGCTCTATTCGGATGTAAAACCGGAAGCGTGCTGGTTGATAGTTTTATGTTGCTTACATCGTTTTTTGTTATTCTCAGTTTGGTTGTCTATGCTAAAGCAAGTTACCTTAAAATAAAACTATAAAACTCTATGAACCTATTTTCTAAAATTAATTTTAACAAATTAAAAAGTGGACTTTCTAAGACAAAGCAGACATTAATATCAAAAATTGAAGATATCATCAGAATATCACCAGAGCTTGATGATGAAACATTTGAAAAAATTGAAGAAGCTCTGCTATCAGCGGACGTTGGACTTAGTGCTGCCGAGCAAATACTAAAAAACTCAAAACAAAATTTTAAAAAGGGAACTGAGAATTTTTTCGATACTGTAAAGGTTGAATTATTGAAAATTCTCAATGATGTCAAAAATGGCTCGGATCAGTTTGATTATAAAGATTTCAAACTAAAAAATAATTCTGCACCCTTTGTTATTTTAATTGCTGGGGTCAATGGTACAGGTAAAACTACGTCTATTGGAAAAATCTCTCATAATTTTATTAAAAGCGGTTACAGCGTTGTCATCGCTGCTGCAGATACATTCAGAGCTGCTGCGAACGAACAGCTCGAAATATGGGCGGAAAGATCCGGCGCGAAGATTATCCAACAAAAACAGGGAGCTGACCCAGGCGCTGTTGTGTACGAAGCAATTTCCTATGCCGAGTCAAATAATATTGATGTCGTCTTAATTGACACAGCAGGGAGACTTCATACAAAATCCCCACTAATGATGGAATTAAAAAAAATACAAAATGTTGTGCAGAAAAAATTAAATCGTTCACCTGATGATATCTTTTTAATCATCGATGCAAGTACAGGCCAAAATGCAATTCAACAAATAAATGAGTTCTCGAAATTTATTGATACTACAGGAATCATTCTAACAAAACTAGACGGAACGGCTAAGGGAGGAATTATTTTTCAAATCTGCCATGATAAAAAAATCCCGGTTCGATATATTGGAGTAGGAGAGGGAATTGAAGACCTCCAACCATTTGAACCTAAAGTTTTTATAGAAGCACTTTTTTCAAATTAATTTGGAATTATAAGTGGAGAAAAAATATCTTTTTATTGTTAATCCAATTGCGGGTAAGGGCAAAACGGGTAAACTAATAGATGAACTGCAAAGTCTTATTGATAGTAATCACCTGAATTATAAAATTGTGAGAACTGAATCACGCAGGCACATTGAATCGATAATTGAAACAAACAAAATGGACTTCAACAGATTTATTGCTGTTGGAGGGGATGGGACAGCTAATGAATTGATTAACTCCAAATCAATCAACGATATAATTTGTGGAGCTATTCCAACTGGCTCGGGAAACGATTATGCGATGACATTAAATATGGAAAAAGATCTTGAGCAAAATTTGAAAATAATACTGGAGGACAATATCTCTCACCTTGATATTGGTTATGCAGAGATTGAAAATCAGGATGGGAGTCGTTTCAGTACTAAATTTGCCAACAGCATTGGTATAGGTTTCGACGCAGCAGTAGCAGCGGGAACACAGAATATTACATTCATTTCAGGATTACCTCTTTATCTGCTTTCAGTTTTCAAGAGTCTTCTTAGTTATAAAATGACTAGATTTCATATTGTGGCAGATGATTTTACTTTCTCAGATACTGTTTTTATGGTTGCCGTAGGAATCGGAAAAACAGTTGGAGGTGGTTTCCGCTTAACTCCAAATGCTGAAGCAGATGACAATATATTAGACTTCTGCCTTATCAAAAAAGTCAATAAGTTTAATGCTGTTATTAGTTTATTGCCTCGAGCAATTATTGGAAAACACATTAAATCTACTAATGTAATCTATAGAAAAACAGAAAAGTTAGATATTAGTGTTGAAAGTTCTTTATACGTTCACGCAGATGGAGAGATACTTACAAATAATCTTAAAAGCTTAAATCTTTCTATATTACCGGAGAAATTGAAGATTTTATCCAAAAGAGTAAAATCATAATGTTCTTTAAAAGAATTCAACATAAGAGATACAATTATCAGCCTCGATACTATGATCCCGAAAAGGACGATAAACTAAAACGTAGAAAAAGGATAAATTTTCAACGAGGAAAATACCTTCAAAGGAAAAGAAGTAGCAAGATGCTATTTTATCTTATCGTTATTTTAGGAATCATATACTTATTGTTCTATACAGGAATTTTTTAGAAACCATTTAAGTTTACATAATATACATTATAGGACAATAAGCAATTACTTTTTATAATTATAAAAACCTTCTCCAGATTTTCTTCCAAGTTTTCCAGCTGCAACCATTTTTCTTAGTAATGGACAGGCTCGGTATTTAGGATCGCGGAATCCCTCATGCAATACGTCCATAATTGATAAACAAACATCCAGTCCTATAAAATCAGCCAGTGTTAATGGTCCCATTGGATGGTTCATACCAAGTTTCATAACAGTGTCAATGTTTTCGGCGTCTGCTACACCTTCAAACACGCAGTAAATGGCTTCGTTAATCATTGGCATTAAAACTCTGTTTGAAACAAATCCGGGATAATCATTGACCTCAGCGGGCGTTTTACCAATTTTGACAGATAGGTCTTTAATCGTATTAAATGTTTCTGTGGATGTTGAATACCCGCGAATAAGTTCGACAAGTTTCATCATTGGAACAGGATTCATGAAATGCATTCCGATAAACTTATCAGGCCGCTTTGTAAAAGCAGCTAATAATGTTATTGGAATCGATGACGTGTTCGATGCTAAAATACAATGATCCTTAATCTTAGCATCAATTGCTTTCAACACATTTTTCTTAGTAGATTCTTCTTCTGTAACGGCTTCAATAACAAGATCATATTCATCAGATGACTTATCAATTCCTTGCACTAATTTTATATTACTTAAAGTATTAGCCTTGTCAATTTCTGAAATAGTTTCCTTCTTTAGCATTCGATCTAAATTTGAAGTGATCGTACTTAAAGCTCTATCTAGTAAATCATTAGACAAGTCTATTAGATCTACTTTATAATCATTTTGAGCAAATACGTGGGCAATGCCGTTGCCCATTGTTCCAGAACCAATTACTGCTATATTTTTAATTTCCATGATTTCCTCCCTATTAAATATTTTCTACAATTAAAGTTGATGCCTCTCCACCTCCAATACAAAGCGAAGCAAGCCCGTATTTATAATTTCTTCTTTTCATTTCATGAATTAAAGTGGTTAATATTCTTGCTCCGGATGCTCCGATTGGGTGCCCGAGTGCAATCGCACCACCATTAACATTAACTTTTGAAGAATCGATTTTTAGTTCGTCAATCGCAGCTATTGTAACGAGTGCAAATGCTTCGTTAATTTCAAAAAGATCAATGTCAGTGATTGAAAGATTTGCCTTTTTCAGTGCTTTTTTGATTGAGTTGATTGGAGCTAATGAAAAATTGATAGGTTCGATTGCAGCGGATGCCTGAGCTATAATTTTAACCATCGGTTTTAAGCCGAGTTCTTTACTCTTTTCATCATTAGCAATTAACAATGCTGATGCACCGTCATTTAACTTGGATGCATTTGCTGCCGTTATAGTTCCATCTTTCTCAAAAACCGATTTCAGTTGTGGTATTTTATCGAATTTTACTTTTTTAGGCTCTTCATCTTCCTTCACAAATTTACTACCAGATTTTTCTTTTATTTCAACAGGCACAATTTCATCGTTGAATAGGTTTTTCTCCTGAGCCGCGTGTGCTCTTTTATAACTTTCGATAGCGAATTCATCTTGTGCCTGGCGAGATATATTTTTCTCTTTAGCTACTTTTTCTGCACAGCTTCCCATATGGATTTTATTATATGGATCCGTTAGTCCATCAGAAATCATTGAATCGAACAAAGTTTGATTCCCGAATTTCACGCCATTTCGAATTCCTTGTAAAATGAATGGTGCGTTTGACATACTCTCCATACCGCCTGCAATAACTACACCTGCATCACTGGACTTAATAGCCAGATGTGCTAACATTACTGATTTAAGACCTGAGCCGCAGACTTTATTAATGGTCATGCATTCAACTGATGTCGGCAAGCCAGAGAATAATGCAGCCTGTCTTGCTGGAGCTTGACCAATTCCGGCTCCGAGTACGTTCCCAAGAATCACTTCATCAATTTTTTCTTTTGAGATAGAGCTTTTTTCAATTATAGCTTTAATGACTTCAGATGCTAATGTTGGTGCAGAAAAAGAAGATAGTTCACCAAGAAAGCTTCCGATTGGAGTTCGCAAAGCTTCACAAATAAAAACCTCAGACATATAATTCCCCTTCAATTAGTTGTTAAGTGATAAAAGATTTTTTGATTTTGATAAAAAGATTTGTCCAAATAAGATTCATATTAATATTCGAATTAATTAGTTTAGCTGAATCAATACAGTATTTAGAAATTTCATTTATTCCATCAGAATCAAGAGAACGAGCTAAATTTACGATTTCGCCGCTAAGATTTCCACTATTAATTTTCGCTTCCAACAATCGGAGGCACATGCCTTGAAATCGCTCCATTAGTAGCAATGCTTTTACCTTATCGTTTGAGTTTGTGTAATCATTGACCAATTGCATTGCTGTATAATACTCGGTTTTCCAAATGTGACGAAAGAAAAAAATAATTGGAGAATCCTCGAGTTCCTGATCGTTCAGTATTGAATCAACGATATTTGAAATATTAGTTGAGTACACTTGGATTAATTTTTGTGCAGTTTCTTCTGTGACTTGGAAAGTTTTAATAAGGTAACTTGTAATTTCAGCTTCGTTAATGGGACTGAATTTAATTTCCCAACATCTTGAAAGAATCGTCGGTAATAAAAAATGTGGTTTATGAGTTATTAATATAAAAAGTACATTGGCTGACGATTCCTCCAAAGTTTTCAGAAGCATATTTTGTGATTCTTGATTAAGGGAATGAGTTTCAGAAATAATTACGACTCTTTTTGTAATTTCAGAGTATGATTGAGATAAGTCGACTCTGAGTCTTCGAATCGAATTTACCTTGATGTCATTAGCTTTGGTGAGTCTTACTTTGTAATGAGGATTGGATTTTTTTTTTCCAGTGAGGATTTTAACTCATCCATAGTATCAGGTGAAAGTTTCTGAAATGGGTCGTCACCTGGAGTTTCATTCTTACCGAGCGGCATCGGATATACGAAATTTATATATGGAAATTCGAAATTTGAAATGCTTCTACAGGATGAACAATTTCCACAAGGAATAAATGAATCGGCTTTGCAATTGATCGATTGAGCAAAGGCAAAAGCCGTAGCTTCTTTTCCAACACCCGCTTCCCCTTTGAAAAGAATTGCAGGAGGATAAGCTTTGGACAGAAAAATTTTATTTAAGTTTTTTCGAACTGTTTCTTGATTGACGATATAGTTCCAAAGCACATTCATTTTAGAATGTCATAGATCAATATTCATCCTCATCAGAAAAGAAAAAGTCATTTTCGGTAGGATAATCCGGCCAAATGTCTTCCATGCTTTCGAACACTTCTTCAGCATCCTCAAGCTCCATTAAATTTTCAACAACTTCAATCGGTGCACCTGTTCTATTAGCATAATCTATCAATTCAGCCTTAGTAGCTGGCCATGGTGCATCTTCAAGATACGATGCTAATTCGATTGTCCAAATCATATATAAAAAATTCCCTGCCCTTGTTTAATTTTCAAGCTTTAATTGAGTATATAATTGACTGGGTCCTGTTTTTCTCCATTAAATGAGACTTCATAATGCACATGAGGCCCAGTTGATAAACCAGTACTTCCACAGCTCCCTATCACTTGGTATCGCTTAATTTGTTGTCCTTCTTTAACATGCGATCGGGATAAATGTCCATAAAGTGTTTTGTAGCCAAATCCATGATCTATTTCGATTGTCAAACCATAACCACCACTCCAACCAACGTGTGTAACTGTGCCCGCACCAGTCGCATATATAGGATCACCGTGATTACCAAGAATATCGATTCCTTCGTGCATTTTCCATCTTCTTAAGATAGGATGAACTCTCATCCCAAAACTGTGTTCACTAAAAACTCCGAACATCGGAACGACAGCAGGTATATGAGCTACTAAAGATTCATTTTCAGATATTTTTGTTTTTATTTGATTAAAATTCTCAAGATGGTAATCGATCTGTCCAGAAATCATATCAGCAAGTCGGTTTATTGCAGAAATATCACCTTCTTTGCTTAAAGAAATTGTACTTTCGTCCGCACCACCAATTCCAAATTCTCCATCATCATTAATATTGATGTTTGAAGCAATTCTAAGTTTCTTTTCCTGATGATAAAGCTGATTCAGCGATTTTTGAATACCCGAAAATCTTTCAGAAAGATCGGCCAAACTTTCTTTTAGTTTACTATTTTCTTTCTGAAGTAAACTTGTGCTGGAGAAAAATAATTGATGGAGGAGAGTTGCACTCATAGTCAGGAAAACAATAAGTGGAAAAAGAAGTAGTAAAAACAACTTTTTCGAATCGAGCTGCTTTAGTTTGTTATGCTTTTTAGAAAAGAAATATATTTTCACTTGGTGGCAAAATTAATGAAACTCGATTAGATTGTCAATTATTCAAAATCATGTTCAAAATAAATTACTGCCCTTTTTTCTTTAGTTTTTCGCTTATTTTCAATGTTTTGTTTTACTCTTTCTGCCATATTCTTGGCTGGATCATATCCGTAATGTTTAAGCAGATAATTAAGTGCAATAACTTCGGAGATGACAGTAATATTCTTTCCTGGAAAAATGGGGAGTTTGACAGTCTGAACTTCCACACCTATTATGCTTGTTGTGGAGGAATCTAAACCCGTTCTTGTGTACTCAATTTCACTATCCCACTCTTCGAGAACAACGATAACTTCAATTCTTTTTTGAAATCGTATTGAACGTATTCCAAATATTTTTTCAACATTTAGCAAACCGAGTCCACGAATTTCCATAAAATGTTTTGTTAAAGACGTTCCCGAACCCATTAAAATTCCTTCACCTTTTCTGGTGGCTAGAATAACATCGTCCGCAACAAGACGGTGTCCCCTCTCTACCAGATCAAGTGTTACCTCGCTTTTACCTATACCGCTTCGCCCTACAAATAACAATCCAACTCCATACACATCGACTAGAGCACCATGAATTGTTATTTGAGTTGCAAACTGATCATCTAAGAAATCACTCAGGTAGTATACTGCTTTTGTAGTTGAATGTCCCGTTTTAAAAATACTTATTTTTTTTTGGCGTGCGATTTTCTTAAAATCAGCATCCGGTTCTGTCTCATTTGTAAATATTATACATGGTATTTCAAAACTGAAAAATTTTGTTATCGCTCTAATTTTTTTTGCTTTTGTGAGACTATTGAGGTAACGAACTTCTGTGTTTCCAAATAGTTGTACTCTATTAAATGTAAACAGATCAATGAAGCCTGCTAAGGCAAGGCCAGGTCTATGAATACTTCTGTCGGTTATTTTTCTTCCAAATCCTTTGTTTTCAGATACCAATTGAAGTCCGAAAAGCCTCTGACATTGTTCAAAAAAATAACCGACTTCGATGAATTCGTTTTTTATTTCTTTAGATTTTTCTAAAAAATTCATACAAGGGCTTTCGATGGGCTACGTTTTTTATCGCGCTTTTTTGATTTGTATCTGTTAAGTTGACGTTCAAGTTTTGTAATTGCTAAATCTATTGATTTAATAAAATCATCCGACGATTCCTTTGCAATAATTTTTTTACTAAAGACACTTAAGCTGATTTCTGCCGTCTTCACACTGTCACGCGGTTTTTCAAAACTAAGTATCACATCAGCACCTATTATATTATCAAAATATCTTTCTAATTTGGACACTTCGTTTTGTGCGTACTCTCTTAATGAGTCGTGGGCTTTAAATCGTCTTGCTGTTACTTGAACGTTCATGGTTTCTCCTTTAAGATTTTGGATGTGACTTTTTATAAGTTTGTTTTAAATGTTCTACGCTAACATGCGTATAAATTTGGGTGGTTGATAAATTTTCATGTCCGAGAAGCTCTTTAATTGATTTAAGATCAGCACCTCGATTCAACATATGGGTTGCGAATGAATGTCTTAGTGCATGAGGATAAATCTTTCCATCCTCGGTAATATCAGAAAGAAAATTTTTAACAAGCCTGTAAATTAATTTTGGATATAATGGTTCTCCTTTCTCTGTGTGAAACAGAAATTTTGAGTTAAATTGGTTATTCTCAATCATAAGATTAATGGCTTCCTTAGCATGAGTACCAACAGGAATAATTCTATGTTTTTTCCCTTTGCCGAAAATTTTGATTGTAGAATTATCCAGATCGATATCTTCAACTCGGATTGAACAAATTTCCGAAACTCGTAATCCGCAGCCATAAAGCAATTCAATTATGGCCCATACCAGCAGATTTTCCTTATCCTTTTTTAAATAGTTGAGCACATTAACTAAGTCCTTCTGCTCGATAAATTTTGGTAGTTTTCGGGTTAGTTTAGGATTCGAAATATTCGAAACAGGATTAATGGCTATCCAATCATTCTGCAGAAGAAAATCGAAAAAATTTCTCAGCGAACTTAATTTTCGTGAGATCGAAGTTCTCGAAAAGTTGTACTTTCCTAAGTGTAATAAAAATCTGCGGATGTTTTTTTCTCCAATTAACTCTAATTTTTCAATCGAGGATTCTTTAAGAAAATCCACGAATACTTCAATGTCTTTTTTATAAGCACTGATAGTATGACTAGAATAACCGCTCATAAAATCCAGGTATCTGTAGTATTTAATAACACATTCTGGAATAAAAGTCAAGTTATTCGTTCTCCTGATTCAAAGTAAATTTACATGAATTGCACAGTATATTTTCTTTTTCGGATTTGTATTTTGTCACCAGCAGATCTTTCTCGCAGTTTGGACAAATTTGGTTTGTTGGTCTATCCCAACTTGCATAATCGCATTTTGGATAATTCGAACAGCCGTAAAAGACGCGTTTTCTTCCAGTCATTCGCTGAACAATTTCACCTTCGGTGCAGCGGGGACATTTTATTTCTAAAGTAATTGATTTTGTGTAATCGCAATCAGGATATTTAGTACAGCCAATAAATCTTCCGAATTTTGAGTTACGGATCACAAGATCTGAATTACACTTCGGACATTTATCTTCTAGAATTTCAGGCTGCGTCGGACTCATTTCGCGTAACGATTTTAGATTCTTACACTCTGGATAATTAGTGCAGGCTAAGAATCGGCCAAATCTTCCCATTCGAACCATCATATCTGAGCCGCATTGTTCACACTTTGTCTTTTCAATCTTTTTTTCTGCCTCTTGTAAATCTTCTTTAAATGGGATATAAAAATCACTCAATACATTTTCGTATTTATTCGTGCCTTCAGCAATATCATCAAGTTCTTTTTCCATGAGTGCTGTGAAATTAACGTTAAAAATATGTTCAAAGTGTTCAACCAGCAACCGGTTAACTTTTACTCCTAAATCTGTCGGCAGCAATTTTCTCTCTTGCTGCTCAACATAAGTTCTATCGTACAGAGTGCTAATGATTGAAGCATAAGTACTCGGACGTCCTATTCCAAGATTATCCAATTCTTTGACCAAGGAACTTTCTGAAAATCGTGGAGGTGGTTTAGTAAAGTGCTGGTTTTTATGAATATCGTTAAGAGCTAAATTTTGATGTTCGAATAAACCTGCTGGAATTCGATTTGTTTTTTCATCAATATCTTCTTCCTCTTGATTCTGCTCACCGTTTTCATCATATACGGCAAGAAATCCTCGGAAAAGTAAAATCGATCCACTTGCTCGAAATATAAACTCTCCACCAGTAATATCCAGAGAAGTCTGTTCAAATTTAGCCGGATTCATTTGGCAGGCTAAAAACCTATTCCAAATCAATTCATACAACTTGAATTGCTCTTTCGATAAAAATGGCTTTAGGTATTCTGGAGTATACTTCAAATTTGTCGGGCGAATTGCTTCATGTGCATCTTGAACATTCGCTTTTTTACTTGCATATATTTTTGGTTTATCAGGAAGATATTCCTTACCATAATTAATTCCGATAAAGTCTCTTGCAGATTGAACAGATTCTTCATTCAATCTTGTTGAATCGGTTCTCATATAAGTTATCAAACCAACTAATCCATCTTTTCCAAGTTCAATTCCTTCATAAAGTTTTTGGGCATGCATCATTGTTTGCCGTGGACGGAAGTATAACTTACGGGATGCCTCCTGCTGAAGTGTACTTGTGATGAACGGAGCGGCTGGATTTCGATTCACAACTTTTTTATCAAGTCGAGTGATTTTATAATCTTGATTTTTACATTCCTCAAGAAATTTTTGAGCTTCGGATTCGTTCTTGATGAAGAAATGGTTTTTATAAAATTCATTTAAATAATTTTCATCAACGGTTGCAGATTCTGGGAGTTTATAATTCTTGCCTTGATAATTTAAAAGTTTAGCAGAGAATTTTTCTTTTTTCTCAGTTTCAAACGTGCCAATGACAGACCAGTACTCAATCGGAATGAATGAATTAATCTCTACTTCACGCTCGCAAATGATCCTCAATGCGACTGACTGAACTCGGCCAGCAGATAACGCCGAATCTGAAGAATGCTCGATTAAATGCATGTGATTCCAAAGTAACGGACTAATTTGATAACCGATTATTCTATCCATTACGCGTCGAGCTCGCTGCGAGTTAACCAGCTTCTCATCGATTTTTAGAGGTGAGTCCATCCCCTCTTTGACGCCTTTCTCGGTGATTTCATTGAAAAGGACACGATGAATATTCTCTTCACCATTTTTTATTATCTCGCAAATATCTTGAGCTATTGCTTCACCTTCGCGGTCAGGATCGGTTGCAATAAATATTTTTTTTGATTTTTGAGATAGTGATCTTATTTTTTTTAAGACGGCAGATTTACCACGAATAGTTACAATTTTAGGTTTGAATTCATTTTCTAAATCAATTCCTAGTGTTGTTTTCGGGAGGTCGCGTATGTGTCCAACAGTTGCTTCAACAACGTAATTTTTCCCGAGGTACTTACTTATTGTCTTGGCTTTGGAAGGTGATTCCACTAAAACCAGATTTTTAGCCATTATATCTCCATTTGTGAGCTGTTACAAATTAAATTCGATACTGATCCTAAATTCATCTTCTCGATAAATTTTTTCTTCTTTAAGTTAGTTAGGATTTTATTCTCCTCTTCTCTCATTATTTTTTTCTGCTGTGCAGTTCTATCACGAAATCCAATTGTGTGTAAAATACCATGAATGATCAGTCGTAATATTTCATCTTCGATTGGTACACTAAATTTCTGTGCATTGCTATTTGCCATTATGTACGAAATGAAAATCTCTGTTTCAAAGGGTTCGGACTCCGTATATGAAAATGTAATTATATCAGTGTCTGTATTATGATTAAGAATTTTTTTATTTAAATCAAATAATTTCTCAGTGTTGACAAAATTTATAGATAGTCGATTAAATTTTTTGTTTGAAGCCGATATAGCATCAAATATGATTTTCTTTAAAACACCCTTTCTTACTCGAAAAAATTTATCGTCAACAATTGTGATCTCAGTTCTTTTTTGTTTTATCACTACCCAAAACCTCTTCAGCTAATGATAGGGCGATACTCGATAACATTACTTCGGGACCCAATTTTGTAAAATCTCCGGATAGAAGCGTTCTATTTACATTTGCATAAAGCGCGCAACCGCCGGTTTTCTCAACAGTTAAACCGCTAACTCTATCTCCTTCTTCAGCAATGAATGTAACTTCTTCAAGCATATCGCTGATGATGTAGCCAGTACAAAAATGGAGCTGCAGGTGTGTAATCGGAGCATAGATTGATATTAAATTACCTTTTCGGTCGCCAATATCTATGTTAGAATAAATCTCAAGATACAGAGAAGTTTTTCTATCGGGATTTGATATTTCAAGACGAAAATTATTTGGATGTTCTTTCACTTTTGCATTTAATGCAGAAGCCACTTTGTTTATGTCGTCTTTACTGAAAATAAATTCATTAGGCATATAATTAACTTAAAATTTATTTAAAGATTTATTCATTTGTTCAGCGTACACATGATAATTAAGTGCTGACTGATGTATGTATTGTCGTTCATCTTCGCGTAAGTCTCTAATTATTTTTCCAGGAACACCGGCTACTAACTTACCCGAAGGCACAATCGTATTTTGCGGCACAAGTGCGCCAGCAGCGATGAATGAATATTCAGAAACTACAGCTCCATCCAGAATGATC
>CAZNDS010000001.1:14086-21221 GCA_964571865.1 uncultured Ignavibacteriaceae bacterium
TTCAACGTGCACGCATGCAGTTTAACTGCATGACCTATCGTTACGTAATTTCCGATTTCTACTGGTTTCTCTTTAGTTAAGTGAATCACGGAACTATCTTGGACATTTGTAAACGATCCAATCTTAATATAATTAATATCTCCGCGAATTACTGAGTTGAACCATACGCTGCTATTGTCACCAATTGCAACATCACCAATAATCCTGACACCAGGTGCAATGAAAACATTTTCACCAATCGAAGGACTCTTTCCATTGAATGAAATGCAATTTTCGAACTCAACTTTTTCGAGGCGGCTGCCAATCATTGCGATCCCATTTTTTTAATTCAATATTAATATTTCCGAGAATTACTTTCATGGTGGCTTTTATGGGGACTGAAGCTTCGTCATTGGAAAAATAACCTTCAAAATTTCCCGTGAGTCCAAAAATTCCTGTAAAACGAACAAGTCCATCAATTTTAACACAATCGACTTTATAATCGAGTACATCAATTTTTACTTGTTCAGGCTTATTATAGAAATTTATCGTAGTCAAAGTTGTTGATTCATTCAGATAAGTCGGAACATCGTAAGATTTATTCTGGCGTGTGTTCCCTCTCGCAAAAAAGAATAGTGAAAGTCCATCTTGAAGTTCTTCACGGATGGGAACGTTTTCCTCGAAATCAACTTTCCAATTTTCCTTGAACCCTTTTTGAACGAATATTGATTTCTTTTTATAATCGAAATCGTATTTAGTGAATCTCCAGCCGACTTTGTGCTTGTCCAAGCCAATAAACATTTCTGAAAGAAATTTTTCTGTAACTTGACTGTTATAGACGCTGTGAAGATCAACAAAAGGCAATCCATCGTATGAATCTATATATGCTCTTGTTTCAAAAATCTCAAGACCGTCTTTAGTGAATTTTCGAAGAGTTTTTATTCTGATCTCTCCAATTTTTATGAATGTATATCGAACTTCATAAGTTAAGTCTTCACCAACAACAAAGATATCTTTTCCAACAGTTTCGTTTGCCGAACCGATATTAGAGTTGAAATGGTTTAATCCTGAGATTAAAAAACTTACTACTGCTATCGAGAGAAATTTTACTAAATGAGACAATTGCCTTCTCACTTCATCAATTTTGCTAGTTTCTCTGCCTCAGGAAACAGTGACAACGCTTTATTGAACTGAGGATCAAGCTCAAGCAGAACAGGATACCATCCTTCATTCCGCCAATAAGTTCTTGCAATTTGTGCTTTCAATCTTGCACGAATATACTCCGTGTCTTTTCTCAAATCTTCATCTACAACATCGACACCTTGTGATTTACCATAACTTATGAAATCATCAAACACCTTTTCCTCAATTTTAAAAGAATTTTTAAAATTATCGAAATCAGGATATTTGCTCTGAATCGATTTACCGTTTTTATCCAAGTAGTTCAATACAAACTGATAGAATAAATTCTTTCTGAGTAATTGAGAAGTATATTTTGTTAAAGGTGGAGATTTGATGATGTAATCTGGTGTAATCCCACCGCCACCGTAAACAGTTCTCCCGCCATTTGTTTTGAAAATTGGCCGTGAAGTATCTTTTTCAGCATCGTGAGAAATATTATCTCCCTCGAGTGAGTCTTGTCCGAGTGAAGCTCTATAGTAATCTTCTTTTGAAGCTCCTTTCTCATAATCTCTTTGAATCAATCTGCCGACCGGAGTGTAGTATTGAGATATCGTTAAACGAATTGCGGAATTATCATTCAATTCAAATTGCCGCTGAACTAGACCTTTGCCAAAAGAAGTTTCTCCGACAATCAATCCTCTGTCCCAATCCTGCAATGCACCCGAAACGATTTCGCTTGCCGAAGCAGAACCATTATTAACTAAAACTACTATAGGAATCTTTTCGTATTTGAAACTTCTTGATGCGGAAAATTCCTCAATGAATTCTTTGATCCGTGATTTGGTATAGACTATTTTCTTATTTCCATCCAAGAATAAGTCAGAAACCTTTACAGCTTCGTGCATGTAACCGCCGGAATTATTTCTTAGATCGAGAATTAGTTTTTTCATTCCTTTTTTATCAAGTTCATCGAGTGCAGACTTCACTTCTTCAAATGTTGTTTCAGAGAATTTTGAAAGACTTATGTATCCTGTCTCGTGGTTAACCATGAAATGTGCATCGACAGAATAGAGAGGAATTTTATCTCGAACAATTGTAAAATCCAATAATCCATCAATACCGGGGCGGTAAATTGAAACATCCACCTTTGAACCTTTTGGTCCTCGTAACTTATTCCTAACATCATCATTAGTAATTTTTTTGTAAGGTTCATTGTTGATTTTAACGATTCGATCTCCAGCCACAATTCCAAGAGCTTCGCTCGGTCCGCCGCTTATAGGTGAAACCACAACAATTGTATCACTAATTATTTGAAACTCAATTCCAATCCCTTCAAAGTTTCCCTTGAATTCTTCCTGCACGCTTTCAAGCTGTTTTGGCGGAATGTAAACGCTGTGCGGATCGAGCTGGTCGTACATACCTTTAATTGCTGATTCAACTAATTTTTGAGTATCGACTTCTTCAACGTAATATTTTTTTGTTATGCTTAGTACGTCATTGAACTTTCTAATCTGTTCTTGGAGATTATCACCCGAGATTGCTCTCTCGATTTGAATTCCACCAAAAATTCCAAGCATTAATACTGCAATTACGAATATGATTCCAAATCTTTTGTTTTTCATTTCTTACCTATAAATATATTTTTCAAATAAAAGATATTAAACCGAACGAAAAAATCAAAAAGTTGTGACTTTCATTCAATTCGGTTTTACCAAAACGGCATTTTCCAATTAGTTTAACATTTCTAATAAATTCATAAAAACTATTGATTTCAAGACTTAAAGTCCGCTCTAGTTCACCATCAAGAAATTTTACATGGTCGCTGTCGAATGTCCTCTTGCCAAGATTTAAATCTCCACCGACATTTATTGTTTTATTATTTACAATATAATTTTTTCCATGTCTTTGATACGAAGCAGATGCTGTTAGGTTCACTTTTGGTGATGGAAAAAATTTTATTACAAAAGTGAAACGATCGCTGTTCGGCTGAAGTTCGCTAGCAAGCGGATAATTGTAATTTGAATAATTGTTTTCGATAATTCTGTGAGTATAGGTGTAAGGTTCAATTCTTACATATTCAACTCCGAAATGCAATGGAAGAGTTTCAATCGGTTGAACAAAATCTGCACCAATATTATATGCAAATTGATTGCCAAACCAGCCAGAACCAAGCTTCGAAAAATCTACATCGTCGAACAATAATGTTGAATACAGTTTCAGCTTTGAAAATGGAATATACTCGGCATCCAAGTACATCAGTGTATTATCACGATCTTGTAGACTATGTTCAGTCGATTTGTAAAAATTAAAAGGATTGATGTATGCAAAATCGACCGGACGGTTTGCATAAATAACCGACTCGCCAAATCCTAATCTCAAATTATCCAAAGGTGAAAAGCTAACTCTGTGATGTGCAATATTTTTCGGTTCGATAAAAGTTCGATATCCTGTTTCATAACCTTCGTAACCTAATCTTTTCCAGAGCATCCAGCCATGAGTGTAATCAAATAGAAATGATTTATAGCTCAATCGAAGTGAAGCATAAGTAAAATTTGGAGAGTTATCGCCAAGTATTAATTTATTAATTCCATAACCGATTGTTTGACGGTCACTCCCTAATTTTAATTTAATATGTGGATGCTCATAAGCAATGTATCCATAAGCTCTATCAAAAAAGTTTGATTCTTCTTTTTCAAAAAGTTTGAAATTATACTTCAGATCTTTTTCTGCTAAAGCTGCTGACTTATCTCCTTTTAAAATTCCATTTCGTCCGTCAACTTCAAATCCAACCGCATCTATCAATGATCCGTACACTTTTCCTCCGATTTCGCCAAGTGATGCTCTATATTTATTATCATCCTGATCAACAAAATTTTGTCTATAGAATAAATGGCTTTTAACAAAAATAGAAAAATCTTTGTCTGAATAAGCTAATAAGAATTTTTCACGATCAGAAAAGAGGTCAAAATATGAATCAACAAAGATTGATTCAAATCTCTCAAGTGAACCAAATGCTTCAAAGCTGAATTGAGTGAGAAAGTAATTCAAGAATGATTTATCAGTCGGATTTAAATTTTCCCTGCTGTCCCATACTTTTAAAAGTAGGTCAGCAACTTCTTTGCGAGTTATCGGAAGACTCTCGGAATAATAGTTATCAATCACTCCGATTGTTTTCATCCTGTCGAGAAAAGTATAAGCATCATTATCAACAGAAACGTAAGTCCCTTGCGAAAAAAGTAAAATTGGATATGTAAAGATCAAAACTGCAAATATTTTTTTCATCTTACCTCCACCCATTCATCAACTGGTTTTGGAATTATTTTTAACACGTTTAATGCATTCAAGAGCCACAGCCAAAATACGAGATGATAACCAAATTTTCTATATCTTCTTGGAGATTCATAAATTTTTAATCCAAAATGGACTTTAATTTTACCATTCTTCCTGATTTTCTTGTAAAGGTCCCAATCTTCACCAGCCGTTAGATTCTCATCATAACCTTTGTAATTTTCAAACACATTTCGTTTGATTACCTGACATTCGCCTCTGCCCATTCCAGTACCGATGAAATTCAAGAATCTTACATAAGTATTGTAAAAAGTATGAAAGAAGAGGTCACTTAGTTTTTTTTCATTCGGTGCAATTTCAAACTTAAATGTTGCAGCTTTATATTTTGAGTGTCTGAAGTTATTTGAGACGAAGGAGAAAAATTCAAAGGGCTTTTCAATTTCGCAATCCGCACAAAGAAAGACAAACACATCGCCGCTAGCATGTTTGGCGCCGGCATTTTTTCCTTGCGAGATTGTTTGTCGTGATCCGTCTGTGTGAGAAATAATTTTATCACAATATTTTAACGCTCGCTCAATAGTTCTATCTTTACTACCGCCGTCAGATAGAATTATCTCGTAACTAAATTTATCTTTCAATTCTTTTGCATTTAATTGCTCAAGTAGATTTGGTAATAATTTTTCTTCATTAAGTGATGGTATGATTATGCTTATCAAGGTCTTAAAACGTAATTGTAAAATAAAACTTGTTGTTAGTGAATTTAATTCCCGGCGCCGGAAAGTGAATATGATTAAGAGTCTTCTTTAAAAAATCCCAGAACCCGCCATTGAGAGGAATTTTTTCAATGTCATAGTCGAGTGTCAGATAATAATTCTTATCTGCATTACCGAAACCATCCCAATTTCTAATATTGTATCCTAAAGCGAGACAGAGAAAATCTGGCCAATATTTTTCTAAATCAGATGGAAGAAATTCGTTAACTCGGAAACTCAGATAAAAACTTTGTCCTTCGTAATCATCGATAATTGTTTTTAGGTTGCTCCCTGCATGTCCGCCGTTTTGAAAATACTTTGAGGGATAGTAACTGTATTTCAGATTAATATTTTGCATGAAGGGCACATACTCCTGCAGTACAGGATAAAACGATCCAAGCACATCTGCAGTTGCATCACCGGGACTGAATCCCCAATCGGTTGCGAATCCATCTTCGAACTCTATATAAAGCATATAGACGCTCGAAAGAATTGCACCATACCAAATTGATTTTCTTCGTTCGATGTTTGACCACTCGAAAGCTGATGAAAACAAATGTTGGACTCCGGAGCCAGCCCAGAAATGACCAAGTTTATCTATCCACAATGCATACTTCCAATCGTTTTGAAAATGAAAATCCCTTCTTTGATCTCTCCACCAAGCATTCGCTTGATAAATATGAAGTCCAACTCCTGTTGCAAGTGTCACACCTCCAAGAATAGCGAGTCGTGTATAGTCAATTGGCTTTTCAACTTTCAAAGCACTTTCACCGTGAAAATTTTTTCTTAAATCGAAATACCTCGAAGTTGTGCTATCGGTATTCTTTAAGGAATCGATCTGAGAAAACGAAAAAGAGTATGCTATCAAAAAACAGAATATTACGAGTAAAAATTTCAATTGAGTATTTGATTTAAATATTTTATGATTCTTTCCTCATCTGTGGAAATAGAATGACATCTCGAATTGAATGTTGATTTGTCAGAAGCATAACTAAACGATCAATGCCTATTCCGAGTCCTGCAGTTGGAGGCATCCCATATTCAAGAGCACGGACAAAATCTTCATCGAACATGTGAGCTTCATCATCGCCTGCAGTACGCATTTTGACCTGATCTTCGAAGCGTTTTCTTTGATCCATCGGATCATTTAATTCGCTGAAAGCGTTGCAAAGCTCGCTTCCAATTACAAATCCTTCAAATCTTTCGACTACGTTCTTATTTGTTCTGTGAATTTTAGCCAATGGAGAAATTTCAACCGGATAATCACAAACAAATGTTGGTTGAATTAAATTTGGCTGGATCAATACACTGAAAATTTCATCAATTATTTTTGCACGCTGGAGGTTTGGTTCAATTTTAAGTCCTTTGTCTGTTGCAAAAACAGGGAGTGCTTTTTCGTCTATTGAATAAACATCAATGCCAAATTTTTCTTTGATCGAATTTGCCATTGAGATTCTTTTCCATGGCGGTTGAAAACTTATTTTATGATTCTCGATTTCAATCTCATAAGTACCGTGAAGCTGAAATACAATCGAAGAAATCATCTCTTCAACAAAATCCATCATCCAATAGTAATCTTTGTATGCGACATACAATTCCATCATCGAAAATTCTGGATTGTGCTCTCTGTCCATTCCTTCATTTCGGAAATCTTTGGATATTTCATACACACCTTCGAAGCCGCCGACGATTAAGCGTTTGAGATAAAGTTCATCAGCGATTCTTAAATAAAGCTGCATGTCGAGGGCATTGTGTTTAGTTATGAATGGTCTTGCTGCAGCTCCGCCATAAATTGGCTGTAAGATCGGAGTCTCAACTTCTGTATAACCACGTTCATCAAGATATTGACGCATCAGCTTAATGATCTTTGCGCGTTTCAAGAAAACATCTTTCACTTCGGAGTTCACGATCAAATCGACATACCGCTGACGGTAGCGCAGTTCTTTATCAACGAACTGATCATAGATGATTTTATTCCCGTTTTCATCAGTCAT
>CAZNDS010000001.1:21239-44635 GCA_964571865.1 uncultured Ignavibacteriaceae bacterium
GATTTATTTAACAATGCAATTTCTTTAACATGGAGACTGATTTCGCCGGTTTTAGTTTTAAAGACGAAACCTTTAACTCCAATAATGTCGCCAATATCCATCAATTTGAAATTTTCATACATCTCACCTAATTCTTCTTTTTTCAAGTAGATTTGAATTTTACCTTGCGAATCTTGAAGATGTGCGAAAGATACTTTGCCCATCCGGCGAAGAGACATTATTCTTCCAGCAGCAGAAACGTCCTTTGCTTCTAACTCTGAAAAATTTTCAATTATGCTTTTTGAATGATGGGAGACTTCAAATGAATATGGATAAGGCTCTATACCTTTTTCTCGTAATTCAGTAACTTCTTCTAACCTTCTTTTGATTAAAACATTGACATCTAATTCTTGGAGTTCTTGATTTTGATTATTCATTCTTAATTTTTTCCTCGTGAAAAGTTTGATAACAGCACACATACTAAATCTTGAATATTTTCGGCAAGAGGCAATGGCACAAGAAAATTATTAGCGATCATAACAAATGTTAGCATTTCACCGTCGGCAGTTGTTACGTAGCCTGACAAAGATCGTACTGAGTTGATATAACCAGTTTTAGCACGAACATTATTTTCTGCGCGGCTGTTTTTCATTCTTCTTGAAATTGTCCCATCCACTCCTGCGATTGGCAAAGATTCGTAAAAGCTTTTAAAGACTTTCGATTTGTACATATACCGCAAAAGATTATTTAACTGCATAGGTGTGATTAGATTCATTCTCGATAAACCCGATCCATCGACAATTTGAATGTTATCCGGATCGATACCCATTTGTTTTAAAAATAGTTCAGAAGATTTAATTCCGTTTTCTGTTGTGCCAAGTTTTTCATGTTTATATCCGATTGTCTTTAACAATTGTTCTGTGTAAAGATTATTGCTTCTTTTATTAATTACATTGATAATTTGATCCAGCTTGGGAGATAACTGAGCAAATAATTTTGTCATTGCAGTATAATCGAGAGCTTCAGTGATTTCATCGACATCGGCAGAATAACCTTTTACAGTGATTCCTTTTGCTTCAAGAATTTCTTTGAATACAACTGCGGCAAACTTTGTTGGATTGTTAACAGAAACGGATTCAGTGTATTTAGGTTCGGATATTCTGATCGTTCCAAAACAATGAATTATATTTGTACCGCGGTCTCTATAAAATTCAAGTTTGGTTACGGAATCATTTGTTACGGTTATAATGTCGTTAAGTACAGTTACATATCTTGTATTTGGTCTAAATGTAATCAATGCCTTTGAACCGATTTCTCGGCCAGGCATTATACTGATATCGATACAATTGTCGTTAAACGAAACTCCGCTTACTGGAGCTGAGTAATAATAAGTTTCATCATCCCAAGACCATCCTGAGCCAAGACCTACATCATCAAACACATCATCATCCGCAATAATATTTCCGCGAATTTCTTCAACACCCATTTCAACGAGTGTATCAGCCCATGCAGAAAAAACATAATTTGGATCATCGTTATAAAATCTTGCAGTAACAGTCGGATCTCCGCTTGCTTTTATTACTAAATCTCCTTTAACAATTTCGTCATCGATTTTTCCCTTGAGGTATAAAGATGTCTCATATTGAAAATTTGGCCCGAGATCTAAAAGTCCAACCGCGCTTGTGAATAATTTCATATTCGAAGCAGGCATGAAATTTTTATTTTCATTTCGTTTGTAAAAATATTCACCAGTGTTAAGCGACTGAATTACAACTCCCCAATGTGCATTAGAAAAATTTGGATCATTGAAAATATCATCTAATGTTTTTGAGAAGTCTTGAATAGATGGATAAACAGATACCGGCTTGGGTAATTTTGACGAATCGATTTGCGTGAAACCTAGTGTAATAACCGAGAATAATATTGTAAGAATAATTTTACTTTTTTTCATAACACTTAATTATTTCATCTATTTTCGAAAAATGAATTTTCTTTACAGCTCCCACAGGGAGTTCTTCAAGTGTGAAGCCTGCGTAGCTGCTTCTATGTAATTTTTTTACGTCATAGCCCAATTTAGCAAAAATTCTTTTTACAACTCTGTTTCTTCCCTCTTGCAGAGTGATCTTAACTCTGAAGGGATTAGATTTATTAATGTTTATTCCTTCAATTCTTACAGGTCCGTCTTCCAGATCAACTTTTTTTAATCCATCTAATCGTGATGCTGATGCTTCTCTATCCAGTGTTACGATATATTCGCGTGGAATTTTATTTTTGGGATGTGTTAACAAATTCGCGAAGTCTCCATCATTCGTAAGAAGTAAAACTCCGGTCGTATCGCGGTCAAGTCTGCCAATTGGAAAAACTCGCTGCTTGATTTTCAGAATATCAAAAATTGTTTTACGTTTTTTTTCATCCTTCAAAGTTGTTATGTAACCAGCAGGTTTGTGAAATAAATAATAAACTGGTTTTGTCTTTTTAATTCCTTCTCCATCAACAAAAATCGAATCTTGTGCCGGATTAATTTTTATTCCCAATTCGGATACTTTTTTTCCATTAACTTGAACCCTTCCTTCTTTAATGAGTTCATCAGCAGTTCTTCTTGAACAAACGCCTGCTTCAGAAAGATATTTATTAAGTCTCACTTGCATTATCATCACTTTCGAATTTTAGTTCACCGGTTCCATTATCTCCGGACTCCTCATCGAACACTTCGTTCTCAAGCTCCTCTTCGAGAACATTCATTAGAATTTTTCTTTTTTGTTCAAGAAATTCGTCGTCGTTCATTATTTCTTCAATTTCTCTTGGTTTGGGAAGATCGCTGATTTCACCAATACCAAAATATTTCAGGAATTCATCCGTGGTTGTGTAAAGCAGAGGTCTTCCGACAGTTTCCGCACGGCCTTTGAAGCATATCAAATTCTTCTCAAGCAAAGTTGAAAGAATATATTCGGCTCCTACGCCTCTGATTCGTTCGATTTCAGGCTTTGTAATCGGCTGACGATATGCTACGATTGCTAATGTTTCAAGTGCCGCCTGAGAAAGCCGTTTCTTCCGACGCTCCGTGTTCATAAAGCCGACAAACTTTGAGAATTCCTGAACCGTAGCAAATTGGAATCCTCTGGCGATTTTTATAATTCGGAATGCCATTTCATTTTTTTCGTAAAGTTCATTCAGCTCGGTGATTGCGTTTTGAATTTCATTTGCAAGGTAATCATCATTCTCTTCGCGAGTGACTGATTTAATAATTTCCAATATCGAATTTATATCCATCGGTTCATCAGATGCGAAAATTAATGCTTCAACAATGTTCTTCAAGTTTTCAATCATGCTTTTGCGATAATAAAATTATTCGAATCTTCACCACCACGTATTTGGATAGTTTGACTTTTAACTAATTCAAGGAGGACAATGAATGTTACAATTATTCTTATCTTTTCAACCATACCTTGAACAAGCTCATAGAAATCGATTTCAGATTTCTCTGCGAGCTTATTTAAAATGTACTGTACTTGTTCTTCTGCACTAACATTCAATTTTCTAACCTGATGTTCCGTGATTTTTGGAAGGTCATCAATCACTTTCTTAAATGCTTTCGAAAGGTCGTAAAGAGTAATGTTTTTTAGCAGCACATCGAAATCATGAGGTTCGTGCACTTCATCAAGCTCAAAATATTTTCTAAAAGTGATCCTCCGGCGTTTTGTTTCCAGTGTACTCAAGTCGGTAGTCATTTCCTTATACCGCATGTACTCGAGAAGCCGTTGAACCAATTCTTCACGCGGATCGATCTCTTCTCCCTTTTCATTTACTTCGCGTGGCAGAAGCATTCGGGCTTTGATATGCATCAATGTACTTGCCATCATTATAAATTCACCAGCGACTTCGAGATCAAGTTCATCAATTTGATGCATATATTCCAAAAATTCTTTTAAAATTACCGATATGGGAATATTGTAAATATCAAGTTCATCCCGCTTGATAAAAAATAAAAGAAGATCCAGCGGACCTTCAAAATCTTTTAACGAAATTTTATACATAAGAGATCAACATCAACCGAATTTCATTTTTTCTCTAACTTCGTTCATCGTTTCGAGGGCTTTTTTTCTTGCCCGGCCTTCCCCATGGTGTAGAATATCCTTTATAAGATTTGGATTTTTTTCAAGCTCAATTCTTTTTTCTCTAATCGGTCTAAAATATTCAGAAATTTTTTCCGCACAATTCAATTTGCAGCTTACACATCCAAGTTCACCGCTCCGGCAATCTTTTTCGATAGATTCAATCGACGTAGGATTGAATTTTTTGTGATATGTGAAAACAAGACAAACTTCAGGTTTGCCCGGATCGTTTTTTCTTACTTTCTGCGGGTCGGTGACTGCTTTCCGTAATTTGTTTTTTATTTCTTCTTCACTGTCAGAAATCAAAATAGCATTATTCAAAGACTTGCTCATCTTCGCATTTCCATCGAGTCCTGGAAGCCGTGCAAAGCTTGTTAACTTTGGTTCAGGTTCGGGAAAAACTTCTCCCCAAGTTGAATTAAATTTCCGTGCGATCTCTCTTGAGATTTCAATATGAGGAACTTGATCTTCTCCGACTGGAACAAAATTTCCTTTGTATAAAAGTATATCCGAAGCTTGCAGCACAGGATAACCAAGATGTCCGTAGGTGATGTTTTCAATGTTCAAATCACGGACTTGATCTTTGACAGTCGGATTTCTCTCAAGTCGTGCGGCTGTGATCAGCATTGAAAAAATCAGATGCAATTCTGTATGTTCTTTTATCTGCGATTGGCGAAAGACAGGGCTTTTTTCAGGATCGATTCCGGATGCAATCCAATCGATTAACATATCGATTGAGTCTTGATAAATACTCTTTGTATCAAGCGAAGTTGTTAGTACGTGATAGTCAGCAATGAGATGATAATTCTGAAATTCATCCTGGAGCTTGATCCAATTTTCAAGTGCTCCAACATAATGACCGATATGCAATTTTCCAGTTGGCCGCATACCGCTTAATACAATTTTTTTCATTTTATAATTAGCTCAGATAAAGGTAAGGTTTCCACCGTTCATCAACCTGCCCGACAAAATGTTTTAAAAACATTATATGACTCGGTTTGAACGGTTTTCTAATTAACGGCATTTTTGCTTCTTCAGGAGTTCTATCCCCTTTTTTATTATTACATTTCGTACACGCAGTTACAAGATTTTCCCAAGTATCGTTGCCGCCTCGGGCTTTGGGCAGCAAATGATCAATTGTCAATGGGAGGTCCGATCTTCTGCAGTACTGACATTTATGCGCATCTCTCCGTAAAATATTCTTTCTCGATAAAATAACTTTTCTGTATTTAATGGGTATGTACGAATCTAATCGAATAATGCTTGGAAATGGAAATCGCAGTTTGGGCGAACGCACCTCAAGACTATCCTTCTTTGCAATGACCTCTGCTTTTCGCAAGTATACCATAATGACAGCTTTTTTTGTATTGCATAGGGTAATCGCTTCATAGTTTTGATTGAGCACCAAAACTTTTGCATTCAGCTTTCCATTGATTTGCTTTTTACCTTCAGCGAAGACTTAACCTCTTTTCTTTTTTTCGATAAAATAAAATCTACCGACTATTCTTAAAATTAATATTACAGCCGCAAATATAATCGCAATATATGAATATTGCATAGGAAAATTTCCCGTCCACATAAGAATTATTAGAATGACAATTACTGACATCGCGGCATAGCTTAATAACTCAAAAAGATTTTTACTCACTTTGTTAGGTCCTTGTCTATGATTCCTCCAGCTAGAAGAAATCCATCATTATCGTAAAACACTGCCGATTGACCAGGTGTGACAGCTCTCTTCGGCTCTGCAAGTTTGATTGTCAATCCATTCGAATCTGCAGACTCGATTTTTCCCGGTGCGGCAGAGTCAGAGTAACGAATTTTTACATTCACTCGGTCTCCTGCATTCAAGCTGGGAATTGAAACATAATTCACATCAGTCACATTAAATTTTTCACTGATAAGTTCTTCTTTATCACCAAGCTCTATGGTGTTATCACCTGTTGAGATTGATTTCACATAAACCGGTTTGCCGAGTGCAACATCGACGCCGCGTCTTTGTCCAATCGTATAAAATGGAAGTCCTCGGTGTGTACCAACTTTCTCTCCGTGATAAACCAAATCACCTTGCTGGATTTCAATTTTTCGTTCATCAAATTTTTCGTTTAGAAATCTTTCGTAATCATCGTCTGCGACAAAACAAATTTCCTGGCTCTCGGGTTTATTAGCTGTTTTGAGTTTAAATTCCGTTGCGAGTTTTCTTACATCTTCTTTTCTCAAATCGGCGAGAGGAAATATAGTTCTTGATAAGAATTCCTGCGGCAGTCCCCACAAGGCATATGTTTGATCTTTTCTATTTAACGGATCAGACTTCAGTTTATATCTCCCGGTTTTTTCATCTCTTTCGAGTTTGGCATAATGACCCGTAGCAATATACTCTGCACCCAATTCATCTGCCTTTTTTAGTAAGTCCCCCCATTTAACTTCACGATTGCAGACAACGCAAGGATTCGGTGTTCTTCCGTGCATATATTCATCAATGAAATTTTCGATGACGTTCTCTTTAAAGCTTTCAGTAAAATCAACTGTGAAGTGGGGAAAGTTGTACTGTACTGCGACATTCTTTGCATCAAAAATAGCATCGAGTGAGCAGCAGCCGCTTTCATGCTTCGGGGCTCCGCCGACTTCCATAAATCCCCAAGTTTTCATTGTAATTCCTATAACGTCAAATCCTTGACGTTTTAAAAGTACTGCTGCTACAGAAGAATCTACACCTCCGCTCATTGCTACGACTACTTTTTTATTTGGAATAGCTAACATATTTATTTGTAAAACTTTAGCAAAGATAAAAATTATTTATTAATATTGCTTCCGGCACTTGCGAAATGCCCTTTTTTAACATAATATTGCAGCCGTGAAAACGAAAGCAATTCTTTGCAGTCTAATTTTTATTCATGTACTTGCCGCACCATTCTTTTTCGCGGCAGAAAAAAATGTAATTCAAAATAAAAATTTTGAGCTGACAAGTTTCAGCAGCGATTTTCAATTTAATATCACCCCCAAAGTTGAGACATCCAAAAGCGAGATCAATGTAACTTCGTTCTCAACCTTTATTGATCAAAAAAATAAGAAGATCAAGTTAACCAAATTTTCAAATTCTGCTTCACCGATCGCTGAATTCAGTTTCGTGTTATTGGTTCAAGTCCCTACACTCACACCCTACCATAAAACATTTCTCTGAACACATCCCAATAATTCATTAACTAATTAATTATGAACTATTCGTGGAGGTATTATGCCTGCACTTGCATGGACATTCATGCTCACGAGCTGGTCGATCATAATTGTTCTGACCCTGTACTGTGTTTATAAAATTGTAAGAACGAACAATAAGGAGAAGTGAAATGGAAAATATTTCAGCAAACAAGCCGAAAGATACAGGTGGTAAAAAAGCACTGATTCAAGTAATTATATTTATTGTGGTTACCGTACTCGGGACATTTGCGATTAAGTTTTTATTAGATCTATTGGACATACCATAATACGGGTACTATCTGAAGGAGATTGAAAAATTAAAATAAAAATTCAGTCTCCTTTTAGAAAAAAAATAATCAACGTCAATAATGTTCATCATTTTTTTTCGATAAACAATTTTAAGTGATTGACATTCCTCAATGTATGAGATATATTTGTAACCATATTTATGGAAATGTTGACTGATTTCGGAAAGATACTCGTCTTTATCATCCTTGCCGCCATTTTTGTTGCTATTGCATTCATTATTAATCGATTTTTAAGACCCGTTCGTCCAACGACGGAGAAATTGATGACCTACGAATGCGGTGAAAATCCAATTGGTACACCATGGATAAAATTCAATATTCGTTTTTATGTGGTCGCTTTAATATTTCTTCTGTTTGACGTGGAGATCACTCTTCTTATTCCCTGGTCCGTTGTTTATAAAGAATTCGGGTTCTATGGATTTGGTGTTGGAATTCTCTTTCTCTTTATTTTGATGCTCGGAATGTTATACGAGTGGCGCAAAGGCGATCTCGACTGGATAAGACCAGAGGTTAAGTCGAATGATCTGAATACAGTTATGTCAGATTTTGAAAATCAATATGGTTCTAAATAATGGGTTTACTTGATAAGGAATTTACTGACTCAAATATAGTAGTCGCAAAATTTGAAGATTTAATGAATTGGGCTCGGCTTTCATCTCTTTGGCAATTAGGATTTGGTTTAGCTTGCTGCGCAATTGAAATGATGGCGACTTCTGCTTCACATTATGATTTCGATAGATTCGGCGTCATTCCCCGCCCGAGTCCCCGCCAATCAGATATTATTATTATATCTGGCACTGTAACACTTAAAATGGCTATAAGGATAAAGCGATTGTATGAACAAATTCCCGATCCGAAATATATTATCTCAATGGGAAGCTGTTCAAACTGCGGAGGTCCATATTGGGAACATGGCTATCATGTTTTAAAAGGTGTTGATCGTGTAATTCCTGTTGATGTTTATGTCCCGGGCTGTCCGCCGCGTCCCGAAGCACTGCTCGAAGGTTTATTAAAACTACAAGAAAAAATCCGTAACGAAAGTTTAGTGAAGAAGACTGCTTAATGACCGCTCAAGAAATTTTAGCTCTACTCCAAGAAAAGTTTGCCGATCAATCCTTTGAGTTAAAGGAAAACATATCAGAACAAATTCTAATTGTACCCACTTCAATTTTAAAAGAAGTCTGTTATTTTTTGCGAGATGACGATAGACTCTCTTTTGATTCGCTCATGAACCTGAGCGGCGTTGATTTGGCTGACGGAGAAAAAAAGACTTTGGAAGATGGTTCATTTGAATTTGTTGGCGGCAATTTAGCTACTGTGTATCATCTCCACTCGTTTAAACATAATCACAAACTCACAATGAAAGTCATCGTCCCAAAAGATAAACCAGTCATCCCTACAGTTGAAAGAGTTTGGAGAACTGCTGACTATCATGAGCGTGAAGCTTTTGACCTTTTCGGAATCATTTACGAGGGTCACCATAATTTGATCAGGATTTTACTCCCCTACGATTGGGAAGGATATCCATTGCGAAAAGATTACAAGGTCCCCGAATTTTATCAAGGAATGAAAGTACCTTATTAGTACTGAGTACTTAGTATTGAGATATGAGATCAATTGAATGCATAATTATAAAGAACTCAAAGTATGGCAGAAGGCAAGAGAATTAGTTAAGATGATCTATAACGTAACAGATAAATTTCCTAAAGAAGAAACATACGGATTGATAAATCAGATCCGTCGGGCTTCGATTTCGATTGCATCAAATATTGCAGAAGGCTCTGGACATTCATCAAATAAAGAATTCAGCCATTTTTTGGAAATTGCATACTCCTCATCTTGCGAACTTGATACTCAATTAATTCTTTCAAATGACTTGAATTTTTTAACTGAAAACGAATTGATCAAATTGACAGATCGAATTAAAGAAATTCAAAAAATGTTAAACGGTTTAATCAGTTCGATTAAAAAATAAATGTCTCAATACTCGCTACTAAATACTAAAATCTAATTTATATGTCGTTACGAACTGAGACACTGGTTTTAAATATGGGTCCTCAACATCCATCAACGCATGGTGTTTTGAGATTGGAAGTGAAACTTGATGGTGAAGTTGTTGTTGATGTCGTTCCTCACATCGGCTATCTTCATAGATGTTTTGAAAAGCATTGTGAAGCGATGAATTATCAGCAGGTTCTTCCCTATACCGATAGAATGGATTACCTCGCCTCAATGTACATGAATTACGGTTACGTCGAAGGTGTTGAGAGGTTCATGAATATTGAAATTCCTGAACGTGTGAAGTACATCAGAATAATTATGGGTGAATTGCAGCGAATTGCGTCGCATCTTGTCGCCATTGGAACATACGGAATTGATATCGGCGCATGGACGCCATTCCTTTATTGTTTTAGAGATAGGGAGAGAATACTTGATCTATTTGAAATGACATGTGGCGCAAGACTTCTGTATAATTACATGTGGATTGGCGGCTTATCTCATGACTTACATCCGACTTTCGTCACAAAATGCAAAGAGTTTTTAAATGATTTTAAAAAGACGATCATTGAGCTTAATAATCTTCTGAGCACAAATAAAATTTTTATCGAACGTACTGCCAACGTTGGAATTTTACCAGTTGATACTGCAATTAATTTTGGTGCGACTGGTCCTGTTCTCCGGGGTTCGGGTGTTAATTGGGATTTGAGAAAAAATGATCCTTATTCGATCTATGATAGATTCGATTTTGAAGTAATGATTGGAACTGGTGAAAAAGGAACTGTCGGTGATTGCTGGGATCGTTATATGGTACGTGTTCGTGAAATGGAACAATGTATTAGGATTATTGAGCAAGCTCTTGATCAACTGCCTGAAGGAGACATCGCTTCTGCGATTCCAAAGAGAATTAAGCCTCCGGTTGGTGAATTCTACTTCCGCGTTGAGAGTCCAAAGGGAGAATTGGGTTATCATGTAATCAGTGATGGTTCGTTAAATCCGTTCAGAGTAAAAGTTCGCGCACCTTCATTCGTACATTTACAACTTATGCCAATATTATGCAAAGGTCATCTTGTTGCAGATATAATTGCAAATCTTGGCAGTATAGACATTGTATTAGGAGAGATTGACAGATAATGTCAGAGTTTTTAAGAAATTTAATAGGTAATGATATTCTCGCATTTTTCATTAGTTCCGCACTGCCACTATTTTTGTTTGTACTGCCGTTTGCATTGTTTGCCGTTCTTGCAGAGCGAAAAGTTTCTGCATTTATGCAGGATAGAATCGGTCCGAACAGAGTTGGACCCAAGGGACTGCTACAAACCGTAGCTGACATAATTAAAATGATGCAAAAAGAAGACTCAATTCCAAGTGCAGCCGATAGGAAACTCTTTATTCTCGCACCTTATTTGGTTTTTATAGGAAGTTTTGCCGGATTTGCGGCACTTCCCTTTTCGAGTTTTTATATTGGCTCATCGATCAATCTTGGAGTTTTCTACATCATTGCTGTTTCCTCTTTGTCAGTTGTTGGCATTTTGATGGGAGGATGGGCGTCGAATAATAAATATTCACTCTACGGTGCAATGAGATCTGTATCGCAGATTGTCAGCTATGAAATTCCTGCGCTGCTCTCGATCATTGCAGTTGTAATGGTAATCGGCAAATTGAATTTAAACGAAATTGCTGAAATGCAAACTTCATCTTTATTCAATTGGTATATTTTCGGTGGCCCAATTGATGGACTTCAAAAATATTTGCTCATACCATTCATGGTCGTAGCATTTATTATATTTTTTATTGCCTCGCTTGCAGAAGTTAATCGTACGCCGTTCGATATTCCTGAAGCTGAAGCCGAATTAGTCGCAGGTTATTACACTGAATATACTCCGATGAAATTCGCAATGTTCTTTCTTGCTGAATATGCAAGTATGTTTTTAGTCGCCGCAATTTCTGTCTCTTTATTCTTTGGTGGATGGCAGTCTCCATTCGGATATATTGGAAATTCTCTTGAGATAAAATGGTTAATTCCGATAGAACAATTATTCTGGTTTCTTGGTAAAGGTTTGTTTTTAGTTTTTGTTCAAATGTGGCTCAGATGGACTTTGCCGAGATTAAGAGTAGATCAATTAATGAATTTATGTTGGAAGTATTTAATTCCTTACGCTTTCTTAAACTTAATAATTATAGGGATCATAACTTTAATTTAAAGTTATAGCAAAATGATAGAATATTTAAAAGATACTTGGCTTGGGATTTACACCGTACTTGTCGGAATGAAAATTACGTTTCTTCATCTTTTCAAGCCGTCAGTAACGATTCAATACCCAGAAGTAAAAGTTGAATTACCAGAACGCGTACGAAACAGATTATATGTAAATATGGATGATTGCATCGGTTGTGATCAATGTGCTCGTGCTTGTCCAGTAAATTGTATCTCAATTGAAACAGTGAAATCTGTTCCTGGAGATGATCTCGGATTAACTTCTCAAGGAAAGAAAAAGGCGCTTTGGGTTACTAAGTTTGATATTGATATTGCTAAGTGCTGCTATTGTTCACTTTGCGTTTGGCCTTGTCCAACAGAATGCATCTTCATGACAGACATTTATGAGTTCTCTGAATACAACAGGAATGATTTAATTTACAATTTTGTGACTTTAACTAAAGAAGAAATTGAACAAAAGAAATTGAATTATCAAAAATTCGAAGAGGAAAAAGCTGCGAAAAAAGCTGCAGCTCAAAAACCAGCTCCCCCATCACCTGAAACAGGAGCGACAAACTAAATGAGTTTATACGATATCATATTTTACCTTTTTGCGATCATTACTCTTGGTTCGGCACTGATCGTTGTTTCATCGAAAAATATTGTTCATTCTGCTTTTTCACTTTTATTTACTTTTTTCGGTGTTGCCGGAATTTATGTTCTGCTCAATGCAGATTTTTTGGCAGTTGTTCAGTTGATAGTTTATGTCGGCGGTATTTTAATCTTAATTATTTTTGGAGTTATGCTGACTAATAAAATCACAGATGTACAAATTAAATCTGAAACTATTCAAATTATTCCTGCTACTATCGCTGTTGGAATTTTTGCTGGAATTCTTACCGCTGCTTTGCTCAAAACAGATTGGTATACTTCAAATCCGGCTTCCTATGATCAAACAATTTTTGAAATTGGAAGACAATTAGTGACAACCTATGTGCTTCCTTTTGAACTTGCTGGAATTCTATTACTGATTGCGCTTATCGGATCAGTCATGATAGCTAGAAGAGAAAAGGAGTAAGGAGGAAAAATTTTGTTACAAGTTGGTTTAACACATTTTTTAGTTCTCAGTGCTCTCTTATTTTCACTGGGAATTTTTGCAATCCTTACGGGAAGAAATGCAATTATGGTTCTCATGGGTATTGAGCTGGTTCTGAACTCCGCAAATATTAATTTTATAGCATTTGCTAAGTATGGTAATTTCGGTTTCTCAGGGCAGATGGTTGCACTGTTCGTAATAATCTTAGCCGCTGCCGAAGCTGCCGTTGCCCTTGCGATCGTTTTAAATATTTATAAAAACTTTAATACAGTTAACGTGGATGAAATTGACGGATTGAGAGATTAATGAACGAGACTTTACTAATTCAATTATCTGCTTTAATACTCTTTCTACCATTATTTGGATTTGTTCTGCTGATCTTCTTTGGAAAGAGAATTCCTAAAGCACATGCTCTTGAAACTACGATAATACTTTTTTCACTCGTTCTTTCTATCGTTGTTGCCTTTAATAAATTAGTTTACTTCAATGCTCAAAAATTAGTTTACCAATTCGAGTGGCTAAATTTTGGTTACGTTCCATTTGTTGGAAGAGTTGGAGTCGATCTTGGACTTATGCTCGACAACGTAACTGTCATAATGCAGTTTGTTGTGATGTTAGTGAGTTTTGTTATTCATCTATTCTCGCACAAGTACATGGAGGGTGATCCGAAGTACACGAGATATTTTGCATATCTCGGGATATTCACTTTCTCAATGATGGGAATTGTTCTCACTCACAATCTTTTAATGATGTACATTTTCTGGGAATTAGTTGGATTAAGTTCCTATTTATTGATCGGATTTTGGTACGAGAAAAAATCTGCCGCAGACGCAGCTAAAAAAGCCTTCATTGTCAATCGTGTTGGAGATCTCGGTTTCTTTGCAGGAATTTTAATTTTATATGTGAATTATCACACTTTTACACTCGATACAATTTTTGCACAAATTGCCGCCGGAAATTTACCGTTTGATAGTAGTGCTTGGCTCACTGCATCAGGGATTTTATTATTCTGCGGTGCGGTTGGAAAATCTGCACAATTCCCGCTTCATGTTTGGCTCCCCGATGCTATGGAAGGTCCGACTCCTGTCAGTGCGTTGATTCATGCTGCGACAATGGTTGCTGCTGGTGTTTATCTCGTTGCACGAGTTTTCACGATGTTAACTGCAGATGCATTGCTTGTCATCGCTTATATTGGAGCGTTCACTGCTTTTATTTCTGCGACAATTGCAATCACGCAGAATGACATTAAAAGAGTTTTAGCTTATTCTACAGTAAGTCAGCTTGGTTATATGATCATGGCGCTTGGTGTTGGTGCTTATACTGTAGCTTTCTTCCATCTTGTTACCCATGCGTGGTTTAAAGCTTGTTTATTTCTTGGTTCGGGTTCGGTAATTCATTCAATGCATCACGAGCAAGATATTAGGTTCATGGGCGGCTTAAGAAAAAAGATGCCGATCACTTATGCGACTTTTTTAATTTCTACTCTTGCGATTTCAGGTGTACCACTTACATCTGGATTTTTAAGTAAAGATGGAATTCTGGGCGGCACACTTGCTTTCGCAAATTTAACAGGTTACTGGCTTCTTCCTGCAATTGGATTTTTAGTTGCAGCCATGACAGCATTTTATATGTTTAGATTAGTAATACTTACTTTTCATGGTGCGCCGAGAGATCATCATAAATTTGAACATGCTCACGAATCACCTGCAACGATGGTGATTCCACTTATTATTTTAGCAACACTTTCAATTTTTATTTTTTACACTCCAAATCCGATTAATGCGGATGCAGGTTGGTTCACCTCATGGGTCAAGACACCGCAGACAGTGGTCCCGAGCAACTTATCATTTGACTTTATGATAAATGAAAATGTCGGTGATACTGCTGTTTCAGCGCATTCAGTAAAATATACTGAAGCGGTTCATCATGCACATTCTCAAGCGATGCTAATATCGTTACTCTGTGCTGGCATCGGAATTCTTCTCGCTTTTGTGATTTATCAATGGAGAAAAATCAGTGCAGACAAACTGGCAACTCGTTTGAAGCCGTTGTACAATTTTTCTCTTAATAAATGGTACTTCGATGATTTGTACGATAAAACTGCAGTAGCATTTTCAATTCTTCTTTCAAAAGTTTTAGCATGGTTTGATTTAAAAATTATTGACAGCATTGTAAATAGTGTTGCATCTTTAACGAGATTTTCTGCCTTCGGTACAGGCAAGTTTGATAATGTAGTTATTGATGGTTTTGTGAACTTCACTGCTTATCTAACGGGGTTTTTCGGATTGATATTCCGAAAATTCCAAACCGGCAAAGTTCAAACGTATTTAGTCATGGTTCTTACAGGTATAATTGTTTTGTTTTTTATTTTTAGGTCTTTATAGAAAATATTAGAGGATGGTAGTTTAATGCAAGGACTTCCTTTACTTAGTATAGTAACTTTTCTCCCGATTCTGGGAATGATTCTAATTTTATTCATTCCCGGCAGACGCGAGAATTTAATAAAGTGGACAACTGCGGTAGTTACTTTTCTGCAATTAGTTGTTGCTATTGTTTTATGGCAGGGATTTAATTTCTCAGCTGGTGGAATCAATGATCCATCAAGTTTTCAATTTGTTGAAAAATGGAGATGGATTGAAATTAAAGGTCTGGCTGACTGGCTCGGAACGATTAAGATAGATTATTTCCTTGGGCTTGATGGATTATCAATGCCTATGGTTGTTCTTACTGCTTTGATTTGTTTCATCGCTACTTTTGCTTCTTGGAATATTAGTAAAGCCGTTAAAGGATATTTTGCATTATACCTGCTCCTTGATACTGGAATGATGGGATCTTTCCTTGCATTAGATTTCTTTCTGTTCTATGTTTTCTGGGAGTTGATGCTTCTTCCAATGTATTTCTTGATTGGAATTTGGGGCGGACCGAGAAAAGAATACGCCGCAATCAAGTTCTTTATTTATACTTTGTTCGGCTCGGTATTTATGCTTTTAGTGATGATCGGACTTTACTTCAGTGTTTATGAATTGATGCCGGATGGGTCTCAAGTTTATTCGTTCAACATGCTCACGATGATGAATCCTTCGAATTATGGACCTGAAGGAATCCTTTCGCCGCTGAATCCTGGTAATCTGCGTTTGATAGCTTATATCATTTTGTTTATGGGATTTGCTATCAAAGTACCTATGTTTCCATTTCATACATGGCTTCCGGATGCACACGTTGAGGCTCCTACACCGATAAGCGTCATTCTTGCTGGAGTTTTGCTTAAACTCGGAACATATGGCATGCTCAGAATAAGCTTCCCTATTTTCCCGGAAATTACAACTCAGCTTGCGTATTGGATTGCTGTTTTTGGTATGATTAATATCATCTATGGTGCTTTCTGCGCTATGGCTCAAAAGGATTTTAAGAAATTGATTGCTTACTCAAGTGTCAGTCACATGGGATATGTTTTACTTGGAATGGCTTCACTTACTTCGCAAGGAATGGTTGGCGCTGTATTCCAGATGTTCAATCATGGTACAATTACAGCAATGCTCTTTTTGATTGTTGGTGTGTTGTATGACAGAGCACATACACGTGGAGTTGAAGACTTTGGAGGTTTAGCCAATCAGATGCCTGTTTATACTGCACTTGTCACAATTGCATTCTTTGCATCGCTTGGCTTGCCTGGATTAAGCGGATTTATTTCAGAAGTTTTTGTATTTCTCGGTGCATTCAGTGTCGATTCAATTCGAATTATTACAATAATCTCAACACTTGGAATTTTATTGACCGCTGCATATATGCTGTGGACTTTACAGAGAATCTTCTTTGGGAAGATGAATGAAAAATGGTCTGGTCTTACTGAGATCAATAAATTAGAACTTTTCACTTTAGTTCCTCTTGCAGTGATTGTAATTATCTTCGGTGTTTGGCCAAGTCCAATGCTCGACTTAATGAATACATCGTTGAATAAACTTGTTGAGCTTGTTGCCAATGCACAGGTTGTGTATTCAAATTTAGGAACGTTATAAAAGATTTAGGTTAAAATGGATCTATCTTACATTTGGAATTCATTACATTACTTTCAAGCCGAGATTGCTTTATCTGTAGTTTTTGTCGTTTTGCTGTTGTTAGATCTTTTCTTTGGAAAATGGAGACTGCTCCTCCCGATCGTTAGTATCATTGGCTTTGGCATTGTTGCGTATTTTATTTTTTCGACGCCAAATTCTCCAAATTTAATTTTCGGTGCAAAAGATAATCCAGACCTTGGAATGGTTGTCATTGATCCGTTTGGGACCTTCTTTAAAGTAATTATTCTGCTTGCCACAACTCTAACCGTTTTATTTTCTCTCTCTTCAAAAGAAGTTGAAGAATCGAAACAAAATCATGGCGAGTATTATGTTCTCCTTGCGGGAATGACACTTGGAATGTTCATAATGACTTCAACTGTGGATTTACTTCTAATGTATCTTGCAATTGAAATGGTGAGTATTTCATCCTACATTTTAGCTGGATTCACACGTCAAGTCGCGAGATCCTCAGAAGCATCGCTGAAGTATGTCATTTTTGGGGCTGTAGCGTCAGGTGCAATGCTGTATGGAATTTCTTTAATGTACGGAATGGTCGGAAGTACAAACATTTATGCTATCAATGCTATTTTATCATACAGCCAAGTAAATACACTCACAATGATATTTACCGGTCTATTGATTATAGCTGGTCTTGGATTCAAGGTCTCAATGGCTCCGTTCCATTTTTGGACCCCGGACGTTTATGAAGGCGCGCCAATTACGATTACAGCGATTTTATCCGTTGCGTCAAAAGCTGCTGGATTTGCAATACTAATTAGATTTTTGAAAGTTGCTTTCGTCGATGTTGCTTCCACGAATTTTCAATCTTCAAGCTGGGCAATTTTTGAATTTTTTAACTGGACTTATGTTATAGCCGGGCTAGCAGTATTAACTATGACTCTTGGAAATCTTGCTGCACTTTGGCAGGATAACTTAAAAAGAATGCTCGCTTATTCTAGCATAGCTCATGCAGGTTATTTATTAATGGGAATCGTCATACTTGATAATCAAGGTATTATGGCGATTTTAATTTACTTCGTCATCTACTTATTTATGAATCTTGGTGCATTCTTTGTAATAATGTTAATTACAGATAAAATAGGTTCAGAGGAAATCGATTCTTTCAACGGACTTGGATTCAAGGCACCGTTCCTTTGTGTATCATTAACAATATTCTTAATCTCTCTGACAGGCATTCCTCCTACTGCTGGATTTATAGGTAAACTTTATTTGTTCGCAGCCTTAGTTAAGACAGAGTGGATTTGGCTAGCAGTGATTGGAGTTTTGAACAGTGTTGTCTCACTCTATTATTATGTTAGAGTAATCAAACACATGTTTTTAAAGGATGCAACAGATGAAATTGCAGTTCCAATTTCCTGGGGAAACATTGTACTCGTATTTTTACTCGTCGCTCCGACAATTATTTTGGGTCTGTATTTTCAACCGCTGGTTGAATATGCGCAAAAATCAATTTCTATTTTTGGATTTTAATCGGAACAATTAAAATATTTTATTTGTTTTAGTTAATGAAAATCAGTGATGATTTTCATTTGTTAATAACTAATTTTTAATTAATATTCGGTGCGTTGTTTCGATAAAGAAACGAATTCATGTGTGTGCAAATGAAATTTCCAATTTATCTTGATAACAATTCGACTACTCAAGTTGATCCGAGAGTTTTTGAAGAAATGATCCCTTTTTTTTCAGAACAATTTGGTAATTCCGCAAGCCGACAGCACTCTTTTGGATGGATTGCTGAGAGCGCTTCAGATAAAGCAAGAGAGCGTGTTGCCTCTCTTTTATGCTCAATCCCTGAAGAAATAGTTTTCACAAGCGGTGCAACCGAATCAAATAATCTCGCGATCCTTGGCATTGCTTATGCTTATCAAAGTAAAGGAAATCATATTGTTACTTCATCAATAGAACACCCTTCCGTCCTCGAACCGTGTAAATTTCTTGAGGAAAGAGGATTCAAAATATCTCGCGTTCGAGTAAATGAATATGGTAAAGTTAATTTAAAAGAATTAGAAGGATTAATTAATTCAAAAACAATTTTAGTTTCAATCATGTCCTCAAACAATGAAATAGGAACTATTCAACCTATTGAAGAGATAGCAGATATATGTAAAACCAAAAATGTTTTTCTCCACACCGATGCAGTTCAATCTTTTGGAAAATTAAAAATTGATGCTCAAAATATTTCGGCAGATTTAATTTCGATCTCAGCACATAAGATGTACGGTCCTAAAGGAGTTGGTGCCTTATTCATCAGGAAAAAGAAGCCGAGAATTCAACTTAAACCTATGATTCATGGAGGCGGGCACGAAAAGGGCCTCAGATCGGGAACTTTGAACGTACCTTGCGTTGTTGGATTCGGTAAAGCATGCGAAATTTCTGAAAATGAAATGGAAAGTGATGCCGTAAGAATCAACTCAATGCAGAAAAAATTAATTGATAATATTAAGTGTGAATTTAACGATGTTAAACTTAATGGAGATGAAACAGATCGCCTGCCAGGAAATTTAAATATTCGATTTAAGAACATTTCAGCAGATCTATTATTGACAGAAATTAAGGACATCGCCTTCTCAAGTGGTTCGGCATGCTCGACAAGTCGGGCTGAACCGTCGCACGTTTTAAAAGCAATTGGCCTGAAGAATAGTGAAATTATAAATTCTATTCGTTTATCCATTGGTCGTTTCAACACCGAAGATGAAATTGATTATGTCGGGAAGAGATTTACTGAAACAATAAAGAAAATTAGAAGTCAATATTCAGTTGGCTATTCAAAACAAAGCAAATAGGAATAACCATGAAAGAACATAAAAAACTAATAACCTTTTTAGTTGAGAATCAAACAAGTCTGATGAATTATTTAAAATCACGATATCCGCTGTACCACAAATCAAATGTCTTTTATCGCGATATTCAATATGGCATACGACACTTTCTTGAAAAAAAAGGAATCAAAACTTCATATACAGAATGCGAATCCCTCGCTAATGAGATTATTAATTTACTTGAGAATGAAAATACTTTATTGCGTGTCAGCAATATGAGCTGGAGACTTAACTTTCCTCAATTTGCTGTTTCGCAAAATAATACACAACCACAAACCACATTATAATTAAGCGGAGAATATTTAATGGCTGAGATTACGACTGAATTAGGAAATCTTGAAGTTACAGATAAAGCATTGGATGAGATAAAAAAAATAATGTCTGATAATAAAATTACTTCTGACACACATGGATTGCGGCTGGGAGTTAAAGGCGGCGGATGTTCCGGATTGATTTATTCACTTGCCTTTGATGAGAATCGAAGAGATAACGATCACATTATTGAACTCGAAGAAGTAAAATTATATGTCGATCCAAAAAGTCTATTTTATCTTGGCGGAACGACTCTTGATTTTTCTGATGGTTTAAGTGGGCGTGGCTTCGTGTTTAATAATCCAAATGCGGCAAAAACTTGCGGCTGCGGAAGTTCATTCACTGTATAATTTAATTGAGTGTAAAAAAACAAAGGAGAACAAAAATGACAAAATATGAATTACCAGCACTCACCTACTCTATTGATGCGTTGGAACCGAATATCGATGCAATGACAATGGAAATTCATCACGGGAAACATCATGCAGCTTATGTCAATAATCTCAATAACGCTGTTAGCGGAAGTGAGCTGGAAAAATTATCACTCGATGATATTCTTAAAAACATTTCTAAACATCCAGCCGCAGTGCGAAACAACGGCGGCGGTCATTATAATCATTCAATGTTTTGGCAAATCATGACGAAAAATGGAGGCGGCACACCTAAATCAGAATTGTTAAAAGCGATCGAATCAAATTTTGGATCGTTCGATGCATTCAAGGAAAAATTCGCAAATGCAGCTGCAACTCGTTTTGGCTCAGGCTGGGCATGGCTTGTAGCTAATGATGGCAAATTGCTCATCGGCTCAACACCGAATCAAGATAATCCTTTGATGGATTTATCAGAAATTAAAGGGATGCCAATCCTCGGACTCGATGTTTGGGAACACGCATATTATTTAAAATATCAAAATCGTCGTCCAGAGTATATTTCCAATTGGTGGAATGTAGTTAATTGGGATGCAGTCACTGAACGATATCTCGAGGCAATTAAATAAAAACTGATTGTTCTGTAAAAGCGAATCAGATGTTATTTTGAAACCCGACTCTTTTTAGAAGCTTAGACAATAAGATGTAAAAGTCGGGTTTTTCATTTCAGAGATATTAAAGCTCTCGCTCATTCACCTTTCCACAAAATCCTACCATTTTCTTATCTTTGTAACGTTTGTAATTAATTTGGAGTTTAGTTTGTCAAATTTGAATCCGCGTGTGCGTTTTGCCCCTTCACCAACCGGTTATTTGCATGTGGGTGGTTTACGTACTGCTCTCTACAATTATCTATTTGCAAAAAAGAATAACGGAAAATTCATATTAAGAATTGAAGATACAGACCAGTCTCGATTCGTTGAAGGGGCGGTTGAAAATTTAATTGCCTCGTTAAAATGGGCTGGATTGACTTTTGACGAAGGTCCCGATGTTGGAGGTAATTTTGGACCTTATATGCAGTCACAGCGACTGGAAATTTACAAAACGCACATCAAAGAACTGATCAGAAAAGGAGATGCGTACTACTGCTTTTGTACATCGGAAAGATTAAAAGCTCTCCGTGGAGAACAAGAAAAGCAAAAACTTCCTCAAGCGAAATATGATAAGCATTGTCTCTCTCTTTCAAAAAATGAAATTGATGAAAAGTTTCAAAGTAATATTTCATTTGTCATAAGATTGAATGTCCGCCCTAATCAAAAAATAGTTTTTGATGATGTAATTCGTGAAAGAGTTGAGTTTGAGAGCAGCAATGTTGATGACCAGGTTTTGATAAAAAGTGACGGCTTCCCCACCTATCATCTTGCAAACGTTGTTGATGATCATCTGATGAAAATTACACACGTCATTCGTGGTGAAGAATGGGTATCGTCCGTTCCAAAGCACGTTTTATTATACGATGCTTTTGGTTGGGAAAGGCCAATTTTTGCTCACTTGCCGCTTTTGTTAAATCCCGACCGCTCCAAACTAAGCAAGAGACAAAGCGATGTGGCAGTTGAAGATTATCGATCTAAAGGATATTTGAAAGAAGCGCTCATAAACTTTGTCGCTCTCCTTGGCTGGAATGCCGGTGATGATAAAGAGTTTTATTATCTGAATGAATTGGTTGAAGCTTTCTCTCTCGAAAGAGTAAACAAAGCCGGGGCAGTGTTCGATGTTGTGAAATTGAACTCATTAAATGCAGAACATTTGAGGAAGAAATCGAAAGAAGATATTCTTCTGATGCTGAAGAAAGAAATTCTCAACTTGTCTGCCGAATGGCATGATTCTCATCCGCCTTTGGCGGACTCAATTCTCAATTTATCCGATGAATATCTTATGCTTGTTATCGAAGCTATGAAAGAACGCGTTTCGTTCGTTAGAGAGTTTATTGACAATTGTAAATATTTTTATGAAGCACCAACTGAATATGAACTGAAATCAATTGAGAAAAATTGGAAGCCGGAAACACAAATCCATTTGAAAAAGCTTATTGAGGCATTTGACAAATTGATTAATCCGACTAAGGAAGATTATGAACATGCATTTACAAAAGTTGCAGAAGAATTAAATGTCGGCAAAGGAAAATTAATTCATCCTCTGAGACTTGCAGTCAGCGGGCAAAGCACCGGTCCCGGAATGTTCGATTTGCTTTTTATTCTTGGAAAGACTGAAGTTGTAAAAAGAATAATCATCGCAATAGAAAAACTCAAATAGAGCACAGATTGAACGGATTTAGCGGATTCCAACTGATCAATCCCAAGCTGTTTTAGTCAGTTATTTCCGTAGCTATTAGTTTTGTTTCTTCCAGCTATCTTTCAATGTTACCGTTCTGTTGAGGACAAGTTTTTGCTCTGTCTTGTATTTCGAATCTACACAAAAATAACCGAGTCGTTCAAACTGATAACTATCCAATGGTTTAGCATTTTTTACGAATGGTTCAATCTTAGCATCTGAAATAACTTCGAGTGAGTTAGGATTTACTTTATTCAACCAATCCTCTTCTGCTCCGGGATTTTCAACTGAGAATAATCGATCGTATAATCGAACTTCGGCATCAATTGAATGTTTTGCAGAAACCCAGTGAATGACACCCTTTACTTTTTTTGTACTTATTCCGCTGCCGCTTTTCGTTTCTGGATCGTATGTACAGCGCAACTCAACAACTTCATCTTTTTCGTTTTTTATAACTTCTTCGCATTTAATTATGTAAGCGTACCGAAGTCTGACTTCTCCTCCAGGCACCAGACGATGAAAACCTTTCGGCGGATTTTCCATAAAGTCATCACGCTCAATGTACAGTTCATTTGAGAAAGGAATTTTTCGATTTCCCATTTCCGATT
>CAZNDS010000001.1:44658-48033 GCA_964571865.1 uncultured Ignavibacteriaceae bacterium
ATAATTTGTCAGGACAACTTTAATAGGTTTGAGTACCGCCATTACTCTCTGTGCATTTTTATTTAAATCGTCCCTTATAGCATATTCAAGCAAAGCAATGTCTGTTAATGCGTCCCGTTTTGCTACACCGATCATCTCAGCGAAGTTTTTAATCGAATCTGACGAATATCCTCTTCGTCTATAGCCGGATATTGTAGGCATTCTGGGATCGTCCCATCGATCGACGTATCCTTCTTTAACAAGCTGCAATAATTTTCTTTTGCTCATTACAGTATAGCTCAGATTCAATCGGGCAAATTCAATCTGCTGCGGATGATGAACTCCAAGCTGTTCCAAAAACCAATCGTAAAGTGGGCGGTGATTTTCAAATTCAAGTGTGCAGATTGAATGAGTAATTTTTTCGATTGAATCTTCATTGCCGTGTGCCCAATCGTATGTTGGATAGATACACCATTTATTTCCTTGACGATGATGTTCAGCGTGAACAATTCGATACATGATTGGGTCTCGCATATTGAAGTTTGGAGAAGCCATATCAATTTTAGCTCGCAAAGTTTTTGAGCCGTTTGGAAACTCTCCAATTTTCATTCGTTCGAAAAGATCAAGATTTTCTTCGACACATCTTTTTCTGTAAGGTGATTCCTTTCCCGGTTCGGTCAGTGTTCCGCGTGTTTCTCTAATTTCATCTGCAGTTAAATCACAAACGTATGCTTTCCCTTTTTTTATTAAATCAATTGCCCAATCATACATTTGCTGAAAATAATCGGACGCATATAAAATTCTATCTTCGAAATCTGCACCGAGCCATTTTACATCCTCAATAATTGATTCAACATATTCGGTATCTTCTTTTTCCGGGTTAGTGTCATCAAACCGGAGATTGAATTTTCCGTTGTAATCTCTTGCAATTCCATAATTCAAGCAAATAGATTTTGCATGACCAATATGCAGATAGCCATTCGGTTCCGGAGGAAAACGAGTGTGAACTCTGCCTCCCCACTTGTTGGATTTCAGGTCATCATCAATAATTTCATAAATGAAATTTTTTGGTCTGTTCTCTTTATTATTATTGAAATTATTAATCATATATATTTTTTATTGTTATTCGAAACTTGGTATAAATTATTGATAATATATCGGAATATTTTTTACAATATGTAAAATGATTAATGAAACCACTACAACTCAAAATAAAATCACAACTCACAGGACAATTACTTCAAATGCAACAACTTCAGTTAACGAGGAATAATTCCGCACCCGGTCCAATTGGAATATCGAGCAGCATCCAAACTACCAAGAGCAGAGACCAGGAAATTAGAAACAACACAGAATATGGAAGCATAAGTGCAATCAAGGTGCCAATTCCAGCTTTCTTATCATATCGTTCAATGAAAGCAACGATTAATGCAAAATAAGTCATCATAGGAGAAATAATATTTGTTGAACTATCCCCGATTCTGTAAGCTACTTGAATGAATTCGGGCGAATAGCCAACCAACATAAACATTGGGATGAACACTGGAGCCATTATTGCCCATTTAGCCGATGCACTCCCAATGAATAAATTTATGACAGCTGAAATCAAAATAAATCCCAGAATCAGAGGAATTTCACCTAATCCGGAAGACTTTAATACTTCAGCACCATTCACGGCGAGGATTAAACCCAAATTCGTCCAATTAAAAAACGCAACAAATTGAGCGGCAAAAAAAACCAGCACCATATAAGTTGCGAGTGTTTCCATTGATTTGCTCATTCCATGGACTACATCTGAATCAGATTTAAGCGTTTTCGCTCCAATTCCGTATGCAATACCCATTACGGCAGCTCCAAGAAAAATGAAGCTCACAATTCCTATTAAAAATGGAGATCTAAGAACATCTCCAGTTCCGACTTCTCTTAGAAATCCGTTTTCCGGTACAAGTCCAATGACGATGACAACTGCCAAACCAATAGAAACAAATAATGCAAACCACAATCCCCTTTTTTCATCAGAGGTTAATTTTTTTATTTCTTCCGGTTTTTCTTCACCGGTATATTCACCTAATCTGGGTATTACAAATCGTTCAGTAGTCCATGCCCCAATGAATGTGATAATAAAAGTAGATGCCGCCATGAAATAATAATTACAAGCAGGATTAACAAAATATTCAGGATCGATTATCTTTGCCGCCTCTTCCGATAGTCCTGCTAATAAAGGATCGAGCGTACCTAATAACAAATTCGCACTATACCCGCCGGAGACTCCGGCAAATGCAGCAGCTAATCCTGCAAGCGGATGTCTGCCAACTCCCAAAAAAATAATTCCAGCCAGAGGAACAATCAACACATAACCAATCTCACTTGCTGTATTCGATAATACACCGGCTAGTACGACAGCAAAGGTTAATAACTTTTTGGGTGCAGAAATAACAAGCAGACGTATTGCTGCTCCGATCAATCCGCTTTTTTCGGCAACTCCGATACCAAGCATTGCAACAAGCACTGTTCCTAATGGAGCAAAACTTGTAAAATTCGTTACCATGGATGTTAAAATTCTGTGTAAACCATCAATGCTCAAGAGATTTACCGGATGAATTTCTTCCCCTGTTCCAGGATGAATTACTGAGATATTAAAATTGCTCACTATTGCCGAGATTATAATTATTCCTACTGCAAAAGAAGCAAAAAGCGTTGCTGGATGTGGGAGCAAATTTCCCACAACCTCAACAATATGTAAGAACTTTGAGATAGAACTTTTGTTATCGCTATTATTGGATTTCATTTCTTCTGTTTTTTTTTAATGAAAAGTTTGTGTCAAGTTATTCTTAAATTCATATAAATTCAATATAAATGTTAATTATTCACGCAAATTGTTGATCGTGATTACATTGAAATAATTCCGCGTAAAGAATCAGAAGGTCTAAAATTTCATTGTAAGTTAATGAACAAATCGGAATTACAATGGAATTTTGTAACGATGCAATGTGACTTAGGATGTTCTGTTAATCAAAAAACATTTTTCACCAATTGGGTGGAAAATAATATTCCGTCCCTCCGTCTCCGTCATCCGTCAATTGACGAGTCTGTTGCACAACTCGAGCTTTTACTATCCTACCGCGACCCGCCGAGGCGGTAGATGACTGGGCAGGTAAAAGGGAGCGAAATCACCCATTTGAGAAAAGATGGAATCTTTCCCGCCTGCCTCACCACCCGTCAGTTGACGGAGAGTTCGGCGGGCAGGTTCTATCCAAATCACACACGAAAGATTCCATCTTTTTCAGTTTTGATGTATTCTTCTTATATATTGATCGTTCTGCAACAGACTCTGACGGAGACGGATGACGGAGGGACGAAATAGAGAACGTTTGTCTTTGTTTTCTATATCGGATT
>CAZNDS010000002.1:0-1962 GCA_964571865.1 uncultured Ignavibacteriaceae bacterium
TATTCGTCGGTCCGAACAATGCAACGACTTTTAATCCTAGGGCTGAGGCAACGTGCATCAAGGCAGAATCATTTGTAATGAACAGATTGCATCGTTTCATAATTGCTGCGGTTTCAATTAATGAATTTGTTTTAACTTCGATTGCAGAATTATTCATCATGGAATTAATGTGTGTGTTCAGTTCATATTCATCTGGTCCGCCGAAAAGTAGAATCTGTGCATTGTATTTTTCTTTCAATTGCAAACCCAGCTGGGCAAATTTTTCCAGCTCCCATCTGCGTTTGATGTGATTTTTCAGCGTTGCACAGCCAGCGTGAAAACCAATCAGAAATTGCGGAGTGTGGAGTACGGAATGCGGAATGCCTTTAATAAAGTCGTCAGCAAATTTTTCATGGTCATTATTAAAAAGGATTTCCATCTTTTCTTCTTCAATATAGGAGAGATTTAAGAATTCCTTTACAAGGGCAAGATTTTCTTGAACGTTGTGGAGTAAATCGTTTTCAATTATTGTCTGATTGTTCAAGAATCCAAGGTTTGTGAAATCTTTTCGAAGGTAACGAATGGCAAATCGTTGTCTTGCACCAATTAAGAAAGAAATTACGTTGTATTCTTTTCGGTTAGCAGGATATACGCAGAACGTTACATCATATTTTTTTCTCAGATTTAAAATAAAAAAGAGGGACTTTAAAAATCCCTCTTTCAAAAAGTTAAACTGAATTACCCGATTTACTTTTGGATTAAGTTCATAAATCTCTTTTACTCCCTTTATCATGCAGAGTAAATCGATTTTTGCATCCGGAAGATGTTTTCGCAGAATTAAAAGCGCAGGCGAGAACATCAACGCATCGCCAATGCCCGAAAGTGCTATGATAAGAATTTTCAAATTGCATCAATTTATTTTGTTGTATCGCTGTTTTGGATTTGATCTATCATCTTTGCTTTCAGCCGATTCATTTCTTCTGCAAGAGTCGGATCTCCAGGCGCATATGCTTGAAGTCTGCTTAATAAATCTACTCCTTTTTGATACTCATCGCGAGATTTAAGAAGCTCGCCTTTTGATTTTTCATAATCTCCTCGTGCATCGTAAATTTCGAGAAGAATTCTATACGGATTATAATAACTTCCAATGTCACTCGGATTTGCTTCAAGAGATTTTAATGCATGTCGCTCAACGTCATTACTAATTTCGATGAACCGATCTATCCTGCCGGCTTGCTTATACAGCGAGCCAATATCTGAAAGAACCCGGTAATCAATCGGAACAAAGCTTCTTGGAATCACTTCTTCCATTTTATCCAGTACCGTTACGGCTTTTGCGTGATCGTTGGCATCATAAATATGGAAAACAGCCAGCCGCAGGAATGAATTTCGATAATTCATCATCATTCGCCGTTGATTTTCATCGAGATAGATTTTTCCTTCTCGCAATCCTCTGAACTTAAAACCAGGCTGATATGAAGTGTTGTATCCTTCAGGTTCATTGAATAAAGAAGCATTCATTGCAGCTACATTTATATTTTCGAAACGTCCTTTTTGTTTTGCTGGCGTAATTAAATAAGTTAATCCCTGCATTGTGGAATAATCATCAAGTCCGATTCTTGAGTCATCGGAACATGTAACGGCAAAATGAATCGGCCTGTTCCATCCATTCTTAGCATTTGTTTCGAGAATATTTCTGACAACAATATCTTGAATCCTAATAGCTTTGATTTCCCCTGATTCAATTGTATGGCGCATCAAGAAGGTCATTTTTCCAGTTCGCAGAACCGAAGTGTCTTTAACGCCGAACTTTTCTGCAGCCTCTGGAGAAACTGGAATAGAAATATTCTGCGGATTGAATTGAATTGGCTGCAACCGGGAAATTTGTTCGTCTGAAAATGATATCGGAACTTTCTCAGCTCCATAAGGCATTTCATTTTTAGCTTGTTTAACATACCAGTCTGTATTAGCAAGACTTAGATT
>CAZNDS010000002.1:1972-36158 GCA_964571865.1 uncultured Ignavibacteriaceae bacterium
ATGCGCTGATAGGGACTTTCTTGGCGCCGTACGGCTCTTCGTACTTCAGCTGGCGAGTATACCAGTTGGTGTTCAGCAGGCTCAAATTTACGATCCGAATATCCCTCCGCACGCCTTCAACGTCCTGTAAATACCAAAGCGGAAATGTGTCATTATCACCATTTGTAAATAGAATTGAATTCGGCTCGCAGCTTTGCAATATGTTATATGAAAAGTCCCACGGTATCCAATTTTCGGCTCTGCTGTGGTCGTCCCAGTTTTGCACTGCCATATTTATTGGAACGGCAACCAATGCAACGCCAACAATCCCGAATGCAAGTATTTGAGATAAACTTTCTGATTTAAGTTTTTCTCTGACCAGCTCTATCAATCCGGAAACGGCAATTCCGATCCAAATCGCATACGTGAAAAATGCGCCAACGTAAAAATAATCTCTTTCGCGCGGCTGCGGCTGCTGCTGGTTTTGATAAAGAGCGGTAAGAATTCCCATCAATAAAAACATAGAAAGTATGCTTGCCGCTAACTTCCAATCACGTCTGAAATGATAGTACAATCCAATCAGCCCCAGCAATAATGGAATTCCGTAATATCGATTTGGAAATTTACTTTCGTCTCCAACAAATGAATCGTTCGCTTTTCCAAACCAAATGCTCTTTGCATCCTGGATGTCGCCTTCTCTTCCAATAAAATTCCAATAAAGATAACGGTTGAACATGTGATCAATTTGATACCGCCACATGAAGTCCATATCGCTGGAGTAGTTCGTATAAATTCCTTGTTGGTGCGGTTCCTGGCTGTAACGTCTTTTGAAAATCGGGAAATCGCCATACTGCTCACGATTGATATAATAAACAAACTCGTTAATTGTATCGGGCTCATTTTCATTCATCGGCGGATAAGCATTCGAACGAATAATTACCATTGTATATGATGTGTATCCCATAAAAATTAGAAACAGAGAAGTAATTCCGAGAAATGCGACTGGGTGATTGTTTTGTTTTGCCCAATAGATCCCATAAATCAAAAGTGCAATAAATCCAACTATGATAAACAACTTCAATATAATGTTATTGCCGCCAACTGCTGCGAGAAGTTTTGGAAAATATTTTATTATACCAGGGTATACCGCCCAGAATGCAAGAACATTAACAACTCCCATTATAATAAATGTTTTTTGTGTCACTTCATACTTCTTGAAATAAATTAGAAGAATAATAGTAAGAATCGCAAGCACACTGAGAAGATGCACTCCGATTGAAAGTCCAATAATAAAAGCAATCAGCAAAAGAATTCTTTCGTTGCCTTTTTCATCTGCTTTTTCGTACCATAAAAGCATCAGCCAGGTGATGAAAGCTACAAAGAAAGTTGAGATCGCATAGACTTCGGCTTCAACAGCATTGAACCAAAATGTATCCGTGAATGCATACGTCATTGCACCGACAAATGCCGCACCATAGCATGATATTGCTTCAAACAGATTCGATGGCTTTGCATTTCGATAAAAATTAATAAGCTTAACAATTACAAAGTACAGAAACATTATCGTGAATGCACTTGAGAGTATTGAAACTGTGTTCATCCGCAAGCCAAGATTTTCCACAAACGGCACCATCATAAAAAGTCTTCCAATAAGGAGAAACAATGGTGCGCCCGGCGGATGGGGCACTTGTAAATAATAAGATGCGGCAATAAATTCACCGCAATCCCAGAATGAAACACTCGGCTGAACTGTCATAAAATAAACAATTGCTGAAATTACAAACGCAGCCGCACCTAAAATTCGATTAATCAACTTATGATTCATTTTATCCTCGATTATAAAGTTTTGGGAATCCAATATAATTTTTAACCCCTCTTATTTCAAGAATAAAAGAGGTTGAGCTAAAAACATCAGATAAAATCAAACTATTAACACCTATTTTTTGTTATTTGGACGACCAAAATGATTTCAATGTTCAAATTGAATATCAGATTAGACTTTCATACTTTTACAATAAAATTCAGAGGCATAAATGAAAAACTTGCTCTGTTTGCTTGTAGTCTTAATTTCGACCTTTAACGTTCTTTATCCACAAGCAGTTTCCAAATATGTCAACGTACCTTTAAAGATTGACGGAAACCTTACAGACTGGGATTTCGCCGAGTGGTATTGGATGAAGCCGCAGGATGCGAACTGGAAAGATTCAGCAAGGTTCGCCTTGTTTTGGGACGAAAACTATCTCTATGTAGCTTTTGAAGTTTTTAATTCACACCTTCAAGCAGAACAAACTGAACGGGATGCAAACGGGCTTCATATGGATGATGGTGTGGAGATTCTAATTGATCCAAATTTAGATAGAAGCTTAGATTGGAGAGATGACGATTTTGCATATCACATAAACATTTACAACGCAATTCTTGATGATAGAGGACTGAATGATGAGGGAAAATATAACAATGATTGGAATGGCGAAATAAATGTCGTCGTTCGAACTTATGGAACAATAAACGAACCGATTGATAAAGATTGGGGCTATACTGTTGAGGCGGCGATCCCGTGGAACGAAATTGGATATCTACCATACGCTGGAAAACAATTCGGGGCAGACTTTTGTGTAAACGATCGGGATGATTTAATCGGCAAGTACAGATATTATGACTGGATGGGATTGAAGAAATTTCATGTCCCTTCTGGATTCGGCACGGTGACTTTAATTTATGAATGATATTTTGAAAATAATTAACCAATAAGGAGAAATAATAATGGGAATCAATTTCTTAGCAATTATAGTTGCAGCAGTCTTTAACTTTGTTTTAGGTGCATTTTGGTATTCGCCTGTGTTATTTGCAAAACAGTTTATGGGCGCCATCGGAAAAAGTGAAGAAGAGCTTAAGCAGGGAAGCAACAAGATGATGTATTTATATCAGTTCATTGCCATTTTGATAACCACCTACATTCTTGCTCACTTTGTAGATTTTGCATTGGCAGATTCATTCTGGAAGGGAATTCAGACAGGTATTTGGGCATGGCTTGGATTTGTTGCGGCAACTCAAATTGCAGGCGTTGTGTTTGAAGGAAGAAATTTGAAATTGTATTTGATCTACGTTGGTTATCAACTCGTTGCTATTTCAATCAGCGGTGGAATCTTAGCCATCTGGAAATGACGATCTTCAATCAGCCAGGGCGCAGAGTATTTTCCATTGAATGATTAACTTTACTCAGCGCCCTTGCGATATAAGTTTGTCTTTCACTTTCTCGAATGAACAAATCCTCGATAAGGTGTTGCAGATTGGATTGATATAAAAGCTTTAGAATCGATTTTATCAATTATTTTGATAGCTTCTTCCTGTCGTCTTCGCGTAGTCAATATTACTAAAACCGCAACTCCCCCTCTTCCGCCTTCTGCAGGAAGGATTGTAACTCCAAAATTATTTTTTCTTAATTCGTCGGCGATCTTGTCTGTAAAATAAAGTGAAATAGTATAGAGCTGAACGAATCCTACTCCGAACTTCTGTTCAACATAGATTCCGAGTACATTGCCGAGTGCAAATCCGGTCGAGTAGCCGAGTATGTTCCACAAATTATCAAGGTGCAGCATCACATGTCTGATTGCAAAGATCCAAATCGTAACTTCAATGAAGCCCAAAATCCCGGCTTGATATTTTCTTCCCTGCACAACCATCAAAGTTCGAACAGTGCCAAGCGTAACATCGGCAACTCGCATTGACATGATCATCAACGCACTTAAGAATATTTCCAAAACTTCTCCTCAGTTTATTACAAAAGTAAGACATTTTTTTTTGATCGATGAAAGACCTTGTTTAATTTTAAATGCATAAGCTCTATATTTACACCGGAAACTGATTTTCAAATCAAAAACAATAAAAAATAATTATGATAATAATTCACAGACTTGATGAATTCATTTATGAAACTTTTCCTAATTTAATTGGTCTGACAAAGTTGGAAGTTAATTTTAAGAATGAGTACGAGCAAGCAAAGAAAATATATCATAAAAAATAAATTGAATTAAAATGGACGGAAACTCCTTAAACAACTTGTCCCGATCCTTCGGGATACTTCAAGACCAATTGGAAAAACTGAAACAGATTTTTCCCGAAGCCATTACGGAAGGAAAAATTGATTGGGAGAAACTTCAAGCTGCACTCGGCAAGGAAAATATTGAGTTTAGAAACGAACGCTATGTTTTGAATTGGGCGGGCAAAACAGATGCATTTAAAATTTTGCAGCAGCCAACTACTGCAACTCTTAAACCCATTAAAGAAGAATCTGTAAACTTTGATACTACGGAAAACATTTTTATCGAGGGTGAAAACCTTGAAGTGCTGAAAGTGCTGCAAAAATCTTATTACGGAAAAGTAAAAGTTATTTGTATTGACCCGCCGTATAACACAGGAAACGACAGCTTTATTTATCCCGACAGTTTTAAGGAAAGCAGAGAAGATTACAAAAAAAGAATTGGCGATGTGGATGAAGAAGGTTATTTGATGAAAGAAGGTATGTTCCGCCGCAACAGTAAGGACAGCGGGCATTACCACAGCAACTGGTTAAGTATGATGTACCCGCGCCTTTTCCTTGCAAAAAATTTACTGCGTGATGATGGAGTTATCTTTGTCCACATTGATGATAACGAAGTGCATAACCTCCGCTTAATTATGAATGAGATTTTTGGAGAGGAGAATTTTTTTGCCCAAGTTATTGTAAGGTCAAACAGTAGAGGGCAAACTTATAAACAAATTGCAAAAACTCATGAATATATTCTTGTTTATACCAGAAATGTTGAGACTGATTTGAACGAATTGGAAAAAGATGAAGAAAATTACGATCTGAATCTTAGTGATACTATTGGAAACTATAATATAAGGGAGTTAAGAAATAGAAATCCAAAGTTTGGCAAACATAATAGACCCAATCTTTTTTATCCAATTTATACTAATCCAAATTCCTCTGACAAAGATGGATTTTCACCAGTGAGTTTGGTAGAAACTGAAAATTATTATGTGGAAATATTGCCACTTAATTCTGAGAAAAAAGAAAGTTGTTGGCGCTGGGGACAAAAGAAATGTAATTCAAACATTAATCCAAATACACTTGAAAGTAATTTAGTAGCTAAGAAGAAAAGCGATGGTTTATTTGGTATTTATGAAAAATACAGAAAGGCAACATACAAACCGAAATCAATTTGGGATGATAATAGTTTCTTAACTGAAGCCGGCACCGTAGAATTAGGAGAATTGGGAATTGAAAATATTTTTGACTTTCCTAAACCAGTTGCTCTTGAAAAACAAATATTAAATTTATCGATACAAGATGATGACATTGTTCTTGATTTCTTCGCTGGTAGTGCAACAACCGCCCAAGCAGTTTTAGAACAAAACAAAGACGACGGCGGCAGCAGAAAATTTATTTTAGTGCAGCTTCCAGAAAAATGTGAAGAAGAAAGCGAAGCATACAAAGCCGGTTATAAAACAATTGCAGATATTGGTAAGGAGAGGATACGGCGTGTAATAAAGAAATTGAACGAACAATGTAATGCTGAACGAATTGAAGCAACTAAAAAGGAAGGATTGTTTCAAACAGATTTTCAGAATGACAGGTTGGATTTGGGTTTCAAAGTTTTCAAACTCGCTCCATCTAACTTCAAAATCTGGAGAGGCAATGAAATCACGGAAGAAAATTTAGTCGAACAGCTTGATGCTTTCACAAACCCGGTTAAAGAAGGCAGCGATAAAGAAAACATGCTTTATGAGTTAATGCTTAAAGCCGGTCACTTACTAACAGATAAAGTGGAATACAAAAACAAACTTTATTATGTTAAAAGTGGAGAGTTAATAATTGCTCTTGAAGAGATGAGTCAAATACTAATTGAAGAGACAATTTCTGCAAAACCGAAGAAAGTAATTACACTCGATTCTCTTTTCGCTTGTAACGACCAGCTAAAAACAAACACCGTATTGCAAATGCGCGATGCAGAGGTTGATTTTAGAACAATATGAGAACTACAAATTATTTTTCGAATTGTACCCTTATTACCTTAGTAATTACGGACGAGAAAGTAAGTATCAACCTTATTACCTTAGTAACTAACCTGGAACTGAATGATAGAGAAAAGAAACCTTATTGCCTTAGTAACGGGAACAATAAGCAGAATAATTTACCTTATTACCTTAGTAACAGAAACTGTACGAAAAAAACTAACCTTATTACCTTATCACAATGAAAATAGAGTATAACAATCTATATACCCACTTTATTTTAATAACAAAAAACAGACTCCCACTAATTTCTACGAATTATAGACTAAGAATTGAAAAATTTATTACGGGCGTCATTAGGAATCATGATTCAAAATTATACGCAATTTATGCCAACCCGGAACACGCGCATTTACTTGTATCCCGTTCGCCTAAAATATCGGAAGAAACACTAATTACAAGAGTTGCTGATAGTTCACGAAAATTTATAAACGAAAACAAACTTTGCGCCGGGAAATTTGAATGGCAAAATTCTGCTTCTGCTTTTTCTGTATCTAAAGCTGATGTTGATAAAGTTTGCAAGTATATTCTCAATCAACCAGAACACCATAAGAAAGTAAGTTTTCAGGATGAGTATGACAGCTTTATAAAATTTTATCAAAAAACTTTAAAGTGGGAATAAGGTAATAAGGTTACGATTTATGAGTTCAGTAGTTACTAAGGTAATAAGGTCGTATTATGTTAGTTCAGATGAGTTACTAAGGTAATAAGGTTAAGTAAGATGAAACTCCATTTTGACAGCAACCAGGCATATCAACTCGAAGCTATCAAATCTATTACTGATATTTTTGAAGGGCAGCAATTAAACAGAGGTGAGTTTGAGTTTTCGCTTTCTCAACCCGGCTCAATCTTTACCGAAAACGGCTTCGGCAATCAAATTGATTTTGCCGACATAAAACAACTGACCGAGAACATTCAGAGAATTCAACAAAATAATGGACTGAAAGTATCTTCAGAGGATGAAATCCAAAACAATGGATGGAATTTCTCGATTGAAATGGAAACCGGCACTGGTAAAACTTATGTATATCTCCGAACCATTTATGAATTGAGCAAACTTTACGGACTGAAAAAAATTGTGATTGTTGTTCCGTCAATCGCGATTCGTGAGGGCGTATTAAAAAATCTTGATATTACTGAAGAGCATTTTCAAAATCTTTACGACAATATTCCCGTTACTTTCGATGTTTATGACAGCAAGAAAGTGTCTAACCTTCGCGGATTCGCGTCTTCAAACTCAGTGCAGATTTTAATTATCAATATTGATTCATTCGCGAAAGATGAAAATATAATTAACAAACCCAATGACAAACTCACCGGCAAAAAGCCAATTGAATTTATTCAAACGTGCAGACCGATTGTTATTGTTGATGAACCACAGAATATGGAAACAGAAATCCGTAAGAGAGCAATTGAAAATCTTAATCCGCTTTGTACTCTCCGTTATTCTGCAACACATACAAATCTTTACAACTTGGTTTATTCACTCAATCCGGTGAAAGCTTACGATTTGGGTTTGGTAAAGCAGATTGAAGTTGATTCAGTTGTAAGCGAAAATGATTTCAACACTCCTTTTCTTCAGTTAGAAAATATTACTCGAAGCGGTAATGCAATCAAAGCCAAGATAAAACTCGATACTGTTACCGAAACCGGAATTAAAAGAAGATCGGTAACTGCTAGCGCGAGAAAACTTGATCTGTATGAATTGTCAAATCAAAACGAAAAATATGATGGTTTAAAAATTTATGAAATTGATTTTGCCAACGAACAGATTGAATTGACAAACGGAATCATTCTTAGAAAAGGAGAATCCGTTGGAGGAATGAATGACGATGTTACGCGTTTTATGATTAGTAAAACGGTTGAAGAACATTTAAAAAAGGAAAAGCATTATCGAGAAAAAGGAATAAAAGTTCTCTCTCTTTTCTTTATTGACAAGGTGAAGAACTATCGTGAATACGATATTGACGGAAATTCCATAAAAGGGAAGTTCGCTCAGTGGTTTGAAGAAATATATCTTCAAGAAACTTCCAAGCCTGCGTACAAAGATTTGAATTCATATTCTGCTGATGAAATACATAATGGATATTTTTCTTGTGATCACAAAGGAAAAATAAAAGATACTGAAGGAGAATCGCAAGCAGATGATCAAACATATCAGCTTATAATGAAGGATAAGGAAAAATTGCTCGATACAAATATTCCTCTTCGGTTTATATTTAGCCATTCTGCATTACGCGAGGGTTGGGATAATCCAAATGTATTTCAAATCTGCACTTTGAACGAAACAAAATCGGAACTAAAAAAACGTCAGGAAATAGGAAGAGGATTAAGATTGGCAGTTAATCAGCAAGGACAAAGAATATTCGATCGCAACATAAACAAGCTAACTGTTGTTGCTAATGAACGATATGAAGATTTCGCAAAGGCATTACAAAAAGAAATTCAAGAAGATTGCGGCGTTGATTTTACCGGAAGAACTAAAAATAAAAATGACAAAAAGAAAGTCAACTACAGAAAAGGTTTTGAGGCGGATCCAAAATTTTTACAGATATGGGAAAAAATCCGTTACCGCACAAAGTATAGAGTAGATTACGATACAGCTAAACTCATAACTCTTGCCTCAAATGCCGTTTGTAAAATGGGGGAAACAAAGAAGCCATCTATTAGATCAGTAACAAAAAAAGTTTTGTTGACAGATGAGGGAGTTGAGGGACTATTGATTAGGGATAGTAAAAAGGATGAATACTATTACAAATTTGAGATTCCGGATATTCTGTCCTATATACAAAGTAAAACTGAATTAACAAGACACACAATATTAGAAATTCTTAAAAACTCAAAACGTTTGAAAGAATCTTTATTGAATCCACAAATGTTTATGGATAATTCGGTTGCTTCAATACGCGAAGTGCTTCATGAACTAATGATAGATGGAATTAAGTATCAAAAAATCGGAAATAAATTTTACGAAATGACATTATTCGATGACGAAGGTTTTGAGATTTATCTTGATGATTTCACACATCTTGTTAAAGACAACTCAAAAACAATTTATGATAATTTCATTCCCCTTGACAGCAGTATAGAAAACCAATTTGCAAAAGATTGCGAAAGCAGTGAGCAAATTGAATTTTACTTCAAACTTCCCAATTGGTTTGAGATTGACACACCGATTGGTAAATATCGTCCCGATTGGGCATTAGTTTTTAAAAGTGAAAAGAAAATTTATTTCGTTGCAGAAACAAAATCTTTCGGCCAGGAATTGAGGCAGAGCGAAAAATTAAAAATTGAATGTGGGACAGCACATTTCAAGAATTTTGATGATGTAGTTTATAAAAGAGTTTCGTCAGTTTCAGAATTGTAAAGTTAATTTTGGTAATCTCTATAACTCTTCTACCACTCCTCATTACATACTCTCCTCATAACACCCCCCCCGAAATCACCCATTTTCCTTGTTAAATTGAATGAAAACGAAGGATTTTGATTTTACTCAATGCATTGAGTAAATTTGCTCAGTCAATTGAGTAAAAAATATGTATGAACGAAAACAGCTCTCGGAACTTAAAAAAAGAATTAGTGAAGAATTGCCGCTCATCCAGGTGATAACAGGATCACGGCAGGTTGGTAAAACCACCTTAGCATCTCAATTAGTTGAAGCAATAAATTTGCCGCATATTTTCGCATCGGCTGATGCCGTCCCTTTCTCATCATCAGGCTGGATTGAACAGCAGTGGGAAGCTGCCCGGATTAAATTGGCAAGCTCAACGTCCAATACATTCTTTTTGGTATTAGATGAAATTCAAAAAATCCAAAATTGGAGCGAGTCAGTAAAAAAACTATGGGATAAAGACCGGCGCAATAAAGTTAATCTAAAAATTATTTTGCTCGGCTCTTCAACATTAATGCTAAGCAAGGGATTAACAGAATCGTTGACAGGTCGGTTTGAGTTGATTCAACTGCCTCATTGGAGCTTTGCTGAAATGCATCAGGCATTTGGTTTTTCACACGACCAGTATGTTTTCTTTGGCGGTTACCCTGGCGCTGCGCGTTTTATTTCAGACGAAAAAAGGTGGCGAGATTACATATTGAATTCAATAATTGAACCAACAATTTCAAAAGATATCTTGCAGCTTACAACAATTCAAAAACCCGCACTGCTTAAAAATCTGTTTGAGATTGCGTGCATTTATAACGGAGAAATTTTATCCTACAATAAAATGTTGGGGCAGCTTGTAGATGCCGGAAATACTACTACACTTTCGCATTATCAAAATTTACTCAACTCAGCATGGATGATTTCGGGCTTGCAAAAATTTTCAGGCTCAATTGTTTCTGCAAAATCATCAACGCCTAAGTGGTTAAATTATAATACGGCATTTACTTCTGTTTATACAAATAAAGAATTTGCATCAAGTTTAACACAGCACGAATATTGGGGACGCAGAGTTGAGCAAAGTATTGGTGCTTATTTATTAAACCTCTCAAGAATGCACAATTTCGATCTGTTTTATTGGAGAGAAGGAAACTACGAAGTGGATTTTGTTCTGAGAAAAAACAAAAAGGTGGTAACAGTTGAGGTAAAATCTGGCAAAGTGAAATTTCATGCGGGGCTTGAGCAATTCAAGAAAAAATACAAACCGGCAAAGAGCATATTAATAAGCGAAGATGCTTTAACCTGGAAAGAATTTCTAACGCTGAATTTGATATCGCTGTTTGAGTAAGCTTTTCGAAACATTACTCGGCAATCCAATTCTAATAAATTCCTTCTTCTTAGAATTTAGCCTCCTTTTTCTTCGAAAAGCAAACAGAAATGAAGAATGTTGATTTTACTCAATGTATTGAGTAAAAGTACTCAGTGCCCTGAGTAAAGATTCTTACTCTTATTTTATCAGTTCAGTATCATTTGCCTAATAGGAATTGTGGTGTTTGTTAATGTTTTTTCTCTCAAGTTTAAAATACAAAAGGCGAATCAATGATCCGCCTTTCTTTAATTTTATTTTTTGTCACTCCATTTGACCGCCTAGATTGATAAACTGGAAAAACAGTTTAAGCATTAAGAAACTGACCAAATAGTTCTTAGAGTAGCTTTGTGTCTTGGTGTCTTTGTGGCTCTTGGGTTGAATTTGATTCTTAATCGAAATTTTTCTTTGCCACTAAGGCACGAAGACTCGAAGAATTACAAAGATTAATTCCTTTTTGAACAACCTCTTAATAAAAAAACATCCAGAGTAATAACCGTTTTAACGGTTTATTTTATAAAGCACTCAACATGAATTTTGTTCTTAAAACTTCCAAAAGAACGTCAGCTTGCCCGTTATATCGGACTTAACTCCGCTCATTTCATATTTATTGAAAGCAATATTTGGAATGATGCTTAAGTTTTTATCTGCTTTATAATCAACTCCAGCAAGGATTGTAATTTCGGAGTCGTTCTTTACATTTGAATCAAAGTTTGCATCCCAAAAATCAAATCTTCCAAACAGCGCAAAGTCCTCCGAGACATTTGCATTTCCAAATGCAGAGACTCCGAGTGAATTTAAATTTTTGTCCCCAGGTAAAACTTTTTGGAACGAATTATATAGTGCACTGGCGCCAAACGAATAAGAACCTTTTTCTTGATAGTATAGCCCGAATCTTCCCATCAAATGATTTTTATCCTTCGCAGCATTAGCAAAGTTTAGATCCAGATTTACTAAAAAATTTTGTGACACTTGTTGATTTACCTGAGCATATACACGTTTATATTTATTTGCTTCGGCGCCATGCGAACTGTTATTACCATACATTATCCAATAATTAGTGGATTTCTCTCCACCGAGAGTTCCTCTAACAGCGATTCCCATATCTCTTGTTGCAACTCCGCCACGAATATCCGCCTGGATTTTTTCAACAGAACGATATCCCCAATATTTTTCTTCAGTTTCGATCGGAGGTGTTCCTTGCAAACCGATAAAAAGTGCGGCGTTCTCAAATTTATATTGTACGTAGAGATCTTTAAGGTAAGATACGAATCTAGGAGCTCCGGAAAAATTTGCACCATCAGACTCTAACCTTACACGCGATGCAAGTTTTTCTGAAACATCAAAATCTGCAGTGAAGAATAATCTTCTGAATTGAAATCCTTGCTGATCCTTTTCGGAAATTTTTCCCGCATTTCTTTCAAAATTGTAGAAGTAATCAAAATATGCCAGCCCGGAAAATTTAACCTGGCCGAATGATATCTGGCTCATTAATAAGATTGAGCAAATTGTTACTAGTATTTTTTTCATATAGCGTCCTATGTTTGTTAAAAATAATTGTTACTTGATTGAATGAATTACTAAATCCTTTGAGCTTCTTTTTATGAATTTCTCTTTCTGCAAACTGCCATAAATTTGTATTCTTGAAAAACCGGCTGATTTCAATGAGTTTGTTAAATCCTCTTTTGAGTGTGGATATATTTTCGTTGTGAACAAATTAACATCTTTCACATTAGCCTTTGAAATTGACAGGACATTGAAGCCAAGTATATTATTCTCAAAGTCATAAAATCGTACATAAATCATCTTTTCGTTTTCTGTGCTGCATATCAGTCTTTCTTTTCGATGTAAGATGCGATCATAATTAAGGATTTGAAACAAAAATGAACCTCCTGCATTTATCATTTTATAAACGTGCTTAAAAATTCTATTAATGTTTATTAAAGGAATGTTGGCAAGTGTGTTGCCTATTGAAATTACAAAGTCGGTTTTTAATTTTATTTTTTTGGGCTTAGTAAGGTCGTATTCATAAAATTTTATTTTGCAATTGTATTTTTCTGAATTCCTCCTAGCTGCATCTAACATCTTAGAAGAATTATCGAATGCTGAAACTTTCAATCCTAAACTCGATAGCGCTATAGAGTCGGCTCCGCTTCCGCATCCAAGATCCAGTGCGGTTTTATAGTTTTCCCGAATAAAATTTGGAAATAGTTTCTTCTTTGAATTTACCGAGTTGTCGAAGCTAACCATTTCATCATAAAAATCGGATATGGAGTTATAAAAGTTTTTGTTGTTCATAGCGTTCACACTAAATCGGTAAGTGTCTTTAACTCAGGCTCTGTTAATGTTCTCTCCACAAGATGGAAGAGAATGATATTTTCTTTATTTATGTGTCCGCTTAATAGATTCACAATTTCGGATGCGCTCCATCTCAATGCAATATAGTTATTTGTGTTAGTATTATCTAATTGGATCATTTCAACTTTCTCGATAAGTCGATCCATTTTTTCCCACAACATTCGATGTTCTGTGCGCATCATTTGAGTTGGACTATTTTGCTGCAAATGTTTTTCAAGCAAGGGAAAAAGATTTCTTTCTTCGGATTCATTGTGGGAGCGGATCTCTTTAGAGATAAAATCAACTGATTTCTTAATCATCTTGAAGTCTTCTTCGTTGAATCCCTTTTCAACTAATCTGCGAGTTGCGTCGTCAAGAAATCCAAGCTGGACCAACCCATGCTCGTGTTCCGATACTAACTTTCTGATGTACGGATTCATTGCTTCGTTCTTTCTCTATTTACATTCATCTCACTTGTTTCTTTATTTATCTCTTTAAGATGTTCTGTTCCTGTCGGATGAGAATATGTCGACGATTCAATTTTTTTTATGTGTTCTATGTAGTCGCTCATTTCCATTTTATTCTGCCAATTGCCTGAAAGCATTCCAATGCCTGTTACCGCCATAAATATAATCACAATGGCTATTGCAACGGTTTTGGGTTTTATGGCTTTCTTTGTAATCACCGATTTGAGTTCGAGTGTGTTTTTAACCGGACATGCGTCAACACAATTTAGACAAGATGTACATTCATCCGAAATTACTACTCTTGCTTTTGCAACATTTATAAATGACGGGCAGACTTTATTGCATTTGTCACAGTCGACGCAAGTTGGAATGTTTCTTTGAATTTTATAAGGGCTTAAAAAAGTAAAAAACGACAAGAAGGCACCATATGGACATAAATATCTGCACCAGAAATTTCGAAAAACAACTGAAAGCAAAGCGAGCACAACAATAACAATTAGAGAAAATCTCGAAATCTTTGCAAAGAAATAATACATTTTAATATCGGCCACTTGATTGTAAGGACTGTCGAGAAACATTTTCAATGCAACGATATCCATCGCAAAAAATATGACATAAGCAAAAAATGCAAGCATTAAATATTTTAAGCTACGCAACGGATAGTCGAGAAATTTTGGCATTTTAATCTTGTGCTTAAAAAGCTTTTCTCCCAAATCGCCAAGACTTTCAGACATCAAGCCTACAGGACACAACCAGCTGCAAAATGACTTTCCGAACACGAATGACACCAAAATTATTGCCAGAAGAATAAAAATGCCGGCAGGATGAGCCCAATGTATATCTCCAGTTGCTACTGTATAACGAAGGGACATTAAAGAACTGATAGGAAGATAACCATCAACACCCGGCGGTCGATTCATAAAAAATGTTTTTCCGCCGGTCTCTAAGTACGTAACGAAAAAATAAAACTCGACTCCTATCCATACTGAAAGCAATGTGAATAATGATTGAACTGTTAGTCTTACTTTTTGAATCGGTTTGTTAGTATTGCGGATAACTTTATTCATTTTCATAGAATCAGATATATTTGTCCGAATAATTCCTAAAAAATTTTACAGGCTTTTTATTTTTTCTACTGCTTGTTCTTTTAAATCATCAAGTGTTTCGTTGCTCAGCATATCATAAGCTTGATTTCTTAATTTTCCCCAAGATTCATGTACGGGACACGGAACATCGGATGAACAATGCGGAAATCCAAGTACGCATGTCTTAAACGCCTCCAATCCATCGATTGCTTCTACGATATCTATTAGCTTAATTTTTTTTGCACTCTTTGCGAGACTGAAGCCGCCAAACTTTCCCTTTTTAGATGAAATTAACTTATGATCCGTCAGGGACTGTAAAATTTTTGAAATAAATTCTTTTGGAATTTTCAATTCTTCAGCTATTCTATATGCGGGAACACTCTCTTCCTGGGAAAAACTTGATAGATATAATACAGCTTGTAAGCCATACTCACAAGCTTTTGAAAAAATAACTGCCATAATCAGATAGTTTAATCTGATTCGAAATTAATCAAAACCCTATAATTATTCAACTAAAATCTATACGAAAATGACAACGCTAAACTTCTATTTGTCGGCATTGCATTAATATTTACATGTTCGGTATTTTGTTTGTGGATCAAGGGTATCAAATAGCCAATCGCACTTCCGACAATTGCTCCGGTAATTATATCTGTAGGAAAATGTTTTCCCGCTTCATAACGAGAATATCCTGTTGCCGCAGCAATTAATAATGAACCTGCCCAGATATATGGCTTATATTTTGAGTCGGGAAAGTAATCGCTATAAACTGTCGATAAAAAAACAGCCGAAGAAAACGCAAATGTAGTATGACCGGAAAAGAAAGACTTATTCACGTCAGCCGATAATTTTTCCTCCAACGGTGCATTATTATTATATATGAAAGGTCGTTTACGTTGGACAATTCCTTTGGCAAGATAGGGAAGTGAAAAGGAATATATCATCGTTTCTAAATACATTGCTGAGATTATGAAGAGATCATTTCTAATTTTTTCCGAAGCAAATAATAATACCGGAGCTGCCGCTCCAATTGTAACTAAAACATCGCTCGCCGTTGAAAAATCTTCCGACCAATTAAATATTGCACCTTTATCAAGCCAGTTTATTCCATTTGAATTAAGCTTATTTATTTCTTCAATAGAGGGAGATTTGACTTTGCTGTCTAAAATCAACGCTGCCGCGGCTGATAAAATGCCTGTGCCTCCTATTAATGTTTCGTTTTTGTAATCAAGTTTGTACGGACTCTGTGAAAAGGAAATATTAACGGCAAGCAGCAAAAAAATCAAGAGACACGAAATATTTTTAACTCCCATAAGACGCCAGTTTTAATTATGTCTGATTAAAATTATATCCCCGTCTTTTACAATATATTCTTTTCCTTCGAGACGCCAGGCTCCATGCTCTTTTGCTTTGGCGAATGAACCGTAATTAATAAAATCATCGTAATGAACAACTTCTGCCCGAATAAATTTCTCATAAAAATCTGTATGAACTTCTTTTGCCGCTTCATGCACGTTTGTCCCTTTTTTGATTGTCCATGAATGACATTCCTCTTCACTAACTGTAAAGAACGAATGAACTCCAAGCAGATTATATGCTTCGCGGATCAATTTGCTTAGAGCCGATTCTTCTATTCCGTATTCTTTCATAAAAACCGCCGCATCTATCTCAGACAATTCAGACATTTCCATTTCAATTTGTCCATAAAAAGCAATTGCTTTTGTGTTCTTGCCGACTTTGTGCTTAACAAGAATTTCAAAATACTTTTCAATATCTTTTCCCTGGGCTTCATCCAAATTAATTGCAATCAGCATTGGCTTATGAGTCAATAACTGATAAGAGCGAATTATTTTTTCCTCTATGTCTGTAAGATTTGTATCTCGAAGTGGTTTTTCGCCCTGAAGAATTTCATAACATTTTTCAAGAACCGGTAGTTCTCTTTTCAGGTTTTCATCGCTTGTTTTGATGATATTTTTTTTAACTTTATCAATCCTGCTTTCGAGCAGAGCCATATCTGAAATTATGAACTCCGTTTCAAATATGTTTACATCCCGCATTGGATCGATTGAGCCGTATGGATGCGGAACCATTTCGTTTCTAAAAAGACGGACAACCTGCACTAGTGCATCATTAGTACGAACCTTTGCAAGAAAGTTGTTAGTGAATTGAGGTGAACTGGAATCTCCCTTGTGAAGCCCAATCACATCTACAAATTCAATGGCTGCATTAGTTTTCTTTTTTGGTTTGAAAATTTCCGCTAATTTATCTAACCGATCATCGGGAACTTTTACAACGGCTTGATGCGTCTCCATTTTTATTAATGCAGTCGAATCTAAATAAGTTTTTGTGATTGTTTGAAATAAAGTCGTTTTTCCTGATTGAGGAAGACCTACTATTCCTATTTGCATTACTTAGTCTATAATTTTTAGTATAAAGCTCGAATTACTTATTGAATAATATTTTACAGAAAGATAATTAATTTTTTTAATCATGTACAAAACCTTGAAATCTTTAATAAAGTTATACAGCGTTAATTTTTGATTCTAAAACCATCTTTTCTTTTTGAAAAACAAAAACATCCCTCCGGAAATAATCAAAATAACAGTCAAGACGAATGGATATCCAAAATACCATTTAAGTTCGGGCATGTTCCAGGGGCTTGTGGATGGGTCAAAGTTCATTCCATATAAACCGACTATAAAACTCAAGGGCATAAATATCGTTGCGATAATTGTAAGAACTTTTATTACCTCATTCATCCTGTTACTTTCGCTTGAGAGATAAACATCTATCATGCTTGAAGCAAGCTCGCGGTAGGTCTCAATTATATCCATCAACTGAATTGTGTGATCATATGTATCTCTCAAGTAAATTTTGGTTGAAGATTTAATAAAACCCAGTTCGTCTCTGCTTAGCTGACTCAACACCTCACGTTCAGGCCATACTATTCGGCGCAAGACTAGAAGTTTTCTTTTGATATCGTGGATTTTATGAATTGTCTCTTTTGTTGGATTCTCTAACAATTCTTCCTCAATCTTTTCAATTTCATCTCCAACGGAATTCAGAATAGGGAAAAGCTCGTCTATAAAAAGGTCTAAAATTGAGTAAAGCAGATAATCGCTTCCATATTTTCTGTGGCGGCCTGAAAGCGATTGAATTCTTTCTCTAACCTGTTTGAACGGATCTCCACCATTTTCAACTACAGTAATAATTAGATTATCTCTAAAATAGATATCAATCTCATTATCTGATAAATCTTCATCTTGTGTTACTCGATGAAAACAGATAAAGTTGTGCTCATCATAAATTTCGAGTTTGGTTGTTTGCCCTCTATTGAAAACATCCTCCATCGCGAGGGGATGAAGATTAAAATGTTCTCCAAAATTTTTAAACCCCTCGGTATCACTAAAGTTTACAATGTTAATCCACAGCAGACCATCTGCGTTCTTATACATGAACAGATCTGAAAGATTGTTAAATTCTTTTTCTTCAAAATTTTCCTTTTTATATCTGACAAGAATAATTCTAGTTTCAACATGTTCTTTTTTCTCTTTCTGAAGTGTACCAGGAGAAGTACCGGGAATGTGATGCTTCTTCCGAGGAATATAAATCTTTACCTTTGGAATCTTAAAATTAATAACTCGCTTTTTCATTTTATAATTATACTTTCAATTGTAATTATTCTAAGAACAGTTTCTGCTTTATTTAACAATCCATCGTCAACACTTAAGAGCTTTTGAGGAATGGATTGCACGCCAACGATTGCGACCGGAGTAAGTCCAAATACAAAAATGTTTGTAACCATAGAAGAAAATGATGCTACATTAAATTCCGAAAGCAAACAGAATAAAATCACTGCAATGCCTAAAATCGAAATAAAATATCCCAAACATTTTTTTTCATTTACCACTGCCTTATATTTTTTTACTCATATTAAAAATCTTTTTATAAATCTAAAACAAATTATATTGTAAAGTCATTGAAAGCCCCATTACTCTCGGTCTATTGCCGATCCTTTGTATCGAGCCGTTAATACCAAGGTATATTTCATTTTCTAAGTAAAAAAGAAATGCCGTATTAAAAATATTGCTTACTTCAGCTTCGCCGACACCCGGCTTAAAGACTCCCAATTTATAACTCGTGACGAGATTTATTCTATTGCTCAGTTCGTATATAAAATCCAATCCAATGTTTGAGCTTATCTGTTTAGCAAACAAAGAATCGAGCGGCGAATATATTTCACCGATTGTATTAATTTGGAATCTCCATCCGAGCGGATAAGAATAGCGTCCGGCTAAATTTAAATTTGGTGAGCCAACTTTTCCTTTGTCGTGAGTAGTAAGGTTAAATCTTGTCCCGAATGTTACGTCCCATCCGTAATAACGATTATTAACTCTTTCATTTATTCCGAAAAGAACTTGCCGCATTCTTAGGATGCCAATTGCGCCAAGATTATTTCCAATCAACATGTCTGATGCTTTTATTTCGTTTTCAATATCAAAGAACCAAACTGTTTCATAAGTATCTGAATAGATATTTTCATATTCAGATTTTCGCTCGATGATATTTGCAATCTTCACCATCGTATTTTTTGGAAGATGTCCTTTAATAACCGATTCCTTGATCAAGTGTTCTTCGATTCTTACAGCTTTGGCGAGTGCAGTTGCATCGATATATCGGCCGTAACCGGCTCCAAAAGTCAAACTTGAAGAGATTTGTTTATAATAATCGATATGTCTTGCGTTTATCTCAGTGAATGCAAATAGATCTCGTTCTTCCCAAATATATTTTCTTGCACTTGCTTTAACTTTTACATCATGGGAATATTTGGATAATGTTTTCCCTCCTGAAACGTCTGCATCAAGAAACCACGCAAACGGCAGTGAAGAATAAAATTTTCGAAATATTAAATCTGCGCTGGCACTGTTTGTTGATACCGAATCGCCGATCTGCCCCCAATTCCAGAATGTACTTGTTCGCAAAATCTGAGCTCGGCTAACTGGAACTTGATAGTCTTTTACTTCAACTTTTTGCGCTTGTAATAAACTTACGAAGAGTAACAAAATTATTGTATTAATTATTTTCATTAACATCCAACCTTAATTCAAAAAGTAAAAATTTATTCCAAGTTAATAAGGTCAGAGTTTTGCTCAAAATCATTACTCGCTTTAACCGATAATCTTATTTCTGTCCAGAATTTCCTAAACTGTTTTAGTGGATTCAAGATATATATAAGTGTATTATTTTGGCGTTGTTGCCTTCATAAAAACATCAAATAGTCGTGCAGGCAAAAACTTTACTAAAAAGGTCAGAGCTGCGAGAACAAATGGAAACTGGATGATATCTTTTTCTTTTTCTATCCCGTTAATTATTTTTTGTGCCGCCGCCTGTACATCAATGACAAATTTCATGTTTAATTCATTAAGTTTTATCATGTTTGTGTCAACGAAACCCGGGCGAACTGTGATCACTTTGATATTATGTCTTTTTAATTCAATACGTGCAGATTCGAGAAAGGTAGTAATCGCCGATTTGCTTGAGCAGTAAGCCGCCGAGCCAGGAAATCCACGGGCATCGGCTAATGAAGAGATCCCGACTATTATCCCAGCTTTTTGTTTATTAAATATGGGTATAAGGTGTTCAAAAAAATTTATTACTCCATAGAAATTCGTATCGATCAGCTCTTTTGTTTTTTCAAAATCAAAATCTATTAGCTTCATTCTATAGCCGATGCCTGCATTTAGAATGGCAATGTCAATTCGCTTAAAAATCAACACGGCTTCGTCCATCGCAGCTTTAATTTCTTGAATATTCGTTACGTCACATTTTATGAAATAGACTTCTGTATGTGTTTCTAGTTCTTTTTTTTGATCGGCTAGTTTTTCAACATTTCTTGCAAGAAGAAACAGCTTTGCTTTCTTCTTTGCGAGCTCACCCGCAATTGCCTTGCCAATTCCCTCTGAAGCTCCCGTAATTAATACAATTTTATTTTCAAATTTCATTTTCTTTCAGAACTGTTTTAACTTGTTGTCAATTGATAGTTTAATTTAAAATGAATTAAACACGAAATATTTAGACATAACATAGAACTATTTCTTCTTTTTACAAAAATCTTTTATGAATAAGCTTCTTTTTAATTTATATCTATCTATTTGGCAACGGATACCCGCTGATCTTCAAAATAAAATCAGTGACATGCTTAGATATAATTTTAAAGTCGACACTCTCACACCAAGACTTCCTCGTGCGGCTGTAATTGATCCAATAAATATTTGCAATCTCGATTGCCCGCTTTGTGCTTCGAAAACTCAAAATTATGACAAAGGTAAAATGTCTTTTGAGACTTTTAAAATTGTTCTTGACAAAATCCCGTCATTGCGAGTTTTAGTTCTTTTTAATTGGGGCGAGCCGTTGTTAAATCCAGAAATATTCCAGATTATTAAAGAGTCTGCCTCGCGAAATATTTATACAATTACTCATAGCAACTTCAGTTTGAAACAGAAATATGAATTCTTTGAACGTTTAGTACGATCAGGACTTCATCAATTGGTAATCTCGATAGACGGCGCCTCGCAAGAGACTTATGAAAAATATCGGATCAAAGGAAGATTTGATTGGGTAATAGAGAATATTAAACATACTGTCACCGCTAAAAAATATCTGCGAAAGCGTGATCCAAAAATCATCTGGAAATTTCTAGTTAATAAATACAATGAGCATGAAATTGATAAAGCAAAGTCACTTGCTCGAGAGCTTGGTGTTGAGATAATTTTTGACAAGATGGGTCTTGCCGATGATTTACCCGATATTTCTTTTCCTGGAACATTGGAGGAAAGAAAAAATCTTTGGCTGCCAAAGAATCAGAATTTCATTTTGGATTATTACAAAAACGGAAACAAGCTTCCGATTAATGATAAGCCATGCTATCAGCTTTTTTCTTCTATCGTGGTTAATCCTGACGGAAAAGTTACGCCGTGCTGCTGGGTTACCAATAAAGAAAACGTTTGGGGCGATCTAAAATTTCAATCCATTCAGGAGATTTGGCATGGAGAGAATTATAAATATTCAAGAAGCTTATTTAATGCGTTGCAATATAGTGGTTCGGTTAAGAAAAATATTTGTACTAAATGTGATATTTTCAAGCGGGCTAGATAATTGTGAATGATGATTGTGAATCAAACTAAGTTAAAATCACATTCTTCAAAACATTTGATTAATAGGTCGTAAACCTCCAGATCTTTACTCCAAAATTTTAGATAATTGATATCGAGATTATTCGACTGAACTTTTATAACTCCCAACACATCACGCCATTGCTGTTCTAATGTTTTCCCTCTTGCTTTATACCAATCAAGCTTAGCTAAGATTATATCTTCGGGGGAACAAAGATAAATCTCTAGAGCATCAGGGCTGTCTTCTAATTTTTCAAGAACTCTTCTCTCGAATGCTTCCTGATAAAAAGATTGTTTCTTAAAAATAAAGACATTGATTTTTAACATTGTCTGGAGATGGATAATGTTAAATGTAAACTCTGTTTCGATTGCATCTTTTATCGCCCCTTCATCAATATAGTATTCGTCTTTTAATTTATTTATTAAAGGAATGACATGCTCAAAACTTATTTTCGAAACAATGTCAATGTCTAATGTTGCGCGCGCTGTGCCAAAAGCTGAACTTGCTATCGAGCCGCCAATGTAATACGGTATTCCTGTGTCATTAAATGCCTTTATCACCGGTTCAATTGCGTCAATAATTTCATTTTGATTCATCTAAAATCTTTCTGATATGTTCGCTAAGTTTTTTAAAAAGATTTTCGCCGTAATTTAACTTCACAAACAACAGGTTCCGTTCGTCATTTGTCATTGACGCATTTGCTTTCTTCAGTGCATTCTTTGATAAGTTTATGGCTAATGAACTGAGGGCTTGCATAAACACCAACCTTTGGGGAACCGATTTTTTACGTACTAGCTCAATTAAAAAATTTTCGGCTGATGAATTAGTGTCTCGAGATAATTGTTTCATGGATTCTAATTTTTATTAAAATATGTAAACAAAAATTAGAATTCTATTTTGCAAGAAAATATTTGGGCTTTAAATTCGCGAGTATTGCTAATGAACGGGGTCTTAAAGTTAAATCACCTATTCAAAATCATATGCAAACGGTGGAACGATGTTAAGCATACGAGCATATACTGTAAGCTGTCCATAATGATGATAAAACTCGGTGAAGTAAAATTGCAGAAGCTGCCAAACTGAAAATTCTCCATAAAACAGTTTTACTTTTTTAGCAAGCTCATCATCGCTTAAAGAGATTGCCAGATTAAAAATTGAATCAAAGGAATTGTCACAAAATTTTAGAAGTTCGTCAATATTTGATGCGCTCGAGGATTCAAATTGAATATTTTCCTCTTCGGAAAGACCGCCTGTTTGAATCGCTTTAACAAATCCTTGACCGGCACCGTAAAAATGAGAAACAATTTCTTTGACACTCCTTACTTCATTCGCTGGTTTCCAATCAAGCTGCTCGTCTGAAATTTTTGCTATAAGCTTCTTAACGACATTTTGAGATAATTTCAACTGCGCAAACAAATCTTTGACAGCAACCGAATCCATGTTTTGCCTTCTTCAATAATTTTAACTTTAATTTTTTCTGTTTGATTTGTTATTACTCTTCCTCTTCCGGAATAACTCGAGCGATAGCCGCGATCCGATCGTTCAGATTCAGTTTTATCAAGCGTACGCCTTGTGTGTTCCTTCCCATCAATCGCAGATCTTTTGCATGCTGACGAATGATCATTCCTTTATTTGTAATAATAACAAGATCATCATTATCTTCTAATTCTCTGATTGAGACCATCTTGCCGTTCTTATCACTTGTCTTAAGAGTTCTTACTCCTTTTCCGCCCCGGCGAGTGATTCTATATTCATCAATCTCTGTTCGCTTTCCAAATCCTTGTTCGGTAACAACAAGAACGGATGCTTTGCGTTTCGAGACAATCATACCAACTACGCGATCAGTTTTATTTAATTTAACAGCTTTCACTCCGGCTGCACCACGCCCCATATCTCTTACATCTATTTCGCTAAATCTTATTGCCATTCCTTCATAAGTACCGATTATTAGATCATCCGTTCCTTCACTCACCTTTGCTTCAATAAGCTTATCTCCTTTTTTAAGGTTGATGGCAATAATTCCACCCTTCCGTGGATTACTGAAAGCATCAAGTTTTGTTTTTTTAATTAATCCTTTTTCAGTTGCCATTACAACAAACTTCTTTGGATCAAAATCTCGAACTGACACAAATGCGCGAATGTTGTCTCCTTTATCAACCTTGATTAAGTTTAAAATTGATCTGCCGCGAGTTGCTCTTCCGCCTTCTGGAATTTCATAAACCTTCAGCCAATGACATCTTCCTTGATCTGTGAAAAGAAGAATGTAATTATGCGTAGAAGCGATAAACATGTGTTCGATAAAATCATCTTCGCGAGTTGCCGCTCCTGTCACGCCCTTTCCTCCGCGGGATTGTCTTCTATACCCGCTAACCGGAAATCTTTTAATGTATCCATTGTGCGAAATCGTAATTACGACATCTTCTTCGGCGATAATATCTTCAATATTGAACTCCGTATAATCTTTGATTACTTGAGTTCTTCTTTCGTCACCATATCTTTCTTTAATTTGAAGAAGTTCGTCGCTGATCAATTGCATTCTTTTTGATTTACTTGCAAGAATAGCGCGAAGTTTTTCTATTAACTTAATGGTTTCTTTGTATTCGTCTTCAATCTTTTTGCGTTCAAGTCCTGTTAGGCGTTGTAATCTCATATCAAGGATCGCCTTGGCTTGAATTTCGCTGAGCTTAAATTTCTTCATTAAACCGGTTTTAGCGGTCTCGACATCTTTAGATTTTTTAATTAGTTGAACAATTGCATCTATGTGATCGAGAGCAATTTTATATCCTTCAAGAATATGTGCACGTCTTTCAGCTGCATCTAAATCGAATTTCGTCCTTCTAATAAGCACCTCATGACGATGGTCAATAAAATGCTGCATAGCTTCTTTAAGGGTCAGAACCGTTGGAATGCCATTTACGAGTGCAAGCATTATTACTCCGAACGTGACTTGCATATTTGTATGCTTGAAGAGTTGGTTCATAACAACTTCTGTCTGTGCGTCGCGTTTCAATTCAATTACGATTCTCAATCCATCTCTGTCAGATTCATCTCTAACATCTGAGATATCGTCCAACTTTCCTTCGCGAACTAAATCTGCAATCTTTTCGATGAGCGAAGATTTGTTTACTTGATATGGCAACTCTGAGACAACAATATTCTCGCGGTTATTTTTTAGTGTTTCGACATTTGCCCTTGCACGAATGGTCAGCTTCCCGCGTCCGGTTGTATACGCATCTTTCACTCCGTCGTAACCGTAAATAATTCCGCCTGTCGGAAAATCAGGAGCTGAAACGTACTTCATCAATTTTTCATTTTTCAGATCGGGGTCTTTTATTAAAGCAATCAATCCATCGATCACTTCGGTCAAATTGTGCGGTGGAATGTTTGTTGCCATTCCCACTGCGATGCCGCTGCTTCCATTGACGAGGAGATTCGGAAGGTAAGATGGCATTAATGTAGGTTCTTGAAGACTATCGTCAAAATTCGGAGCGAAGTCGACTGTGTTCTTTTCTAAATCACGCAAAATTTCTTCGGATATTCTTGCCAACCTCGCTTCTGTATAACGCATTGCTGCCGGTGAATCGCCATCGACTGAACCGAAGTTTCCTTGCCCATCAACTAATGGATAACGAAGTGAAAAATCTTGAACCATACGCACCATCGTATCGTAAACTGCAGAGTCTCCGTGCGGATGATATTTACCAAGAACCTCACCAACGATCCTTGCAGATTTTTTGTAAGCGCGGTTGTGAGCTAATCCGAGTTCATGCATTCCGTATAGAACTCTGCGGTGAACGGGTTTCAATCCATCTCTTACATCGGGCAAAGCTCTTGCAACGATTACTGACATTGCGTAATCGATGTACGAGCCGCGCATTTCTTCTTCTATTGTTACAGGTACTATTTTTTCAAAAAGTGTCGCCATATATGTCTCAAAAATTAAAAATCATATTATTAACTGTTTTATCTTTTATATTTTATACGAACCAAATTTTTTGTTTAGCCATATTCTAATTCTTTCAATTAAATATTGAGGTGTTATACACGGTTTATCATCAAGATATTTCCTTTCGTTGTCTTTCCAGCTCATAACTGCAAGGAAATAAAATAATATTGTATAAAAAATTACACTAAGACTTACTAAGAGCAAATGTTTTTGAGATAGTTCCTGCGGAAAATCAAAACCATACTCATAAATATATGTTGCGATAGGGTGTAAAAAACCTATGACAGCGCCTACAGGAATCATTCTTTTCCATATATAATTTTTTCTTCCTTTACTTCGAATTTTTTCCCATTCTTTTTTTTGCCGTGGTGTCATATTTATCTTTATTTAAGTTCGTTAATGATTTTGTCGATAGCTCTTTTAAGCCTCGGAAGGTCATTTTTACAGATGTTATAAATTTCTTCTTCATCAATTTCTAAATATTGATGAGAAATTACATCTCTTAATCCCATAGCTTGCTTCCAATTGATTTCTGGATAGGAAGTCAGAAAGTTGGGATTCTTCTTTTCGATGTTCTTTAAAATCTCACCAATTACCTGTAAGCGCATCATAACGGAATCAAATCTTTCGATGCCACTGTCATCTTTCACAAATTCCGAAAAAGATTTTATATCTCTGGTTCTCTTTAGAATTATATCAATACAATCTTTTACATCTAAAAATTTTTTTATCAAAACTTCATTATGCATTGACAGCATCCTTCTCAACTTCTTCAAGCAAACGTTTTCGTAAGCTCGGTCTTTTTCTAATTATATCGACCCTTCTATTAAAAGTTCTTTCTAAAAATTCTTTTAATCTAAAAATTTTATCATACGAGGCGGGCATATCTACATAAAAATCTATATCACTTTCATCATTTTGTTCATCTCGTGCAAATGAACCAAAAAGGGAGATTTCTGTAACCGCAAAATTTTTGAATAAGAAATTTTTCTTGTCTTTTAATAACTTTAATATTTTACCTTTATCAAGTGACTTCGTTGTCATGTACTATTTTTTTTAATATCACTAATTATACTATACATCCAAATTTCTAACATACTTAGCGTTTTTCTCGATGAACTTTCGTCGAGGTTCAACTTGATCGCCCATTAATATTTCAAATATTTTTTCTGTTGCCGCTGCATTTTCTACGGTAACTTGAAGTATCGTACGCGTCTCCGGATTCATTGTTGTTGACCAAAGTTGTTCCGGATTCATTTCTCCAAGACCTTTGTATCGAGAAATTACAATTCCTCCGGGCAGCTTGGTTCCCATCTCGCTCACCTCTTCAATTACTTCTTCTACCTCGGCTGTTTTTGCTTTGCCATTCCCTTTTAATCTTTTAATTAAATCGTCTCTCTCTTTTTCATCATAGGCATAATATTCTTCTCTTCCTTTTTTAATTCTGAAGAGCGGCGGCTGAGCGATGTATACTTTTCCTGCTTCAATCAGATCCCTCATGTGACGGAAAAAGAAGGTCAAGAGTAAAGTTCTAATATGACTTCCATCAACATCAGCATCTGTCATTAGAATTATTTTTCCGTAGCGAGCTTTTTCGGAATCGAAATCGTCTCCAAGCCCTGCACCGACTGCAGTAATAATTGCTTTGATCTCATCGTTTTCAAGAATTTTATGGAGTCGTGCTTTCTGAACATTCAAGATTTTTCCTTTAAGCGGAAGAATTGCCTGAAATCTTCTATCTCTTCCTTGTTTTGCACTGCCGCCTGCAGAATCACCTTCAACAATGTAAATTTCGCAATGCTCTGGATCGCGGATTGAACAGTCGGCCAATTTTCCAGGAAGACTCATATCGTCTAATGCATTTTTTCTGCGGACAAGATCGCGTGCTTTACGAGCCGCTTCTCGTGATTCTGCTGCTTTAACAACTTTCTCGATTATTTTTTTTCCGACACTGGGATTATTCTCGAGAAACTCGGCAAGCTTTTCACCGACAAGAGTCTCAACAACGCTTTTTACTTCGCTGTTACCAAGTTTTGTTTTTGTCTGTCCTTCAAACTGAGGTTCTGCAACCTTTATGCTGATAATCGCCGTAATGCCTTCGCGAAAGTCATCTCCAATGAGTGTTAATTTTCCCTCTTTAATTAGATTATTTTTATAGGCGTAATTATTCAAAGTTCTCGTTAGTGCGGTCTTAAATCCAACAAGATGAGTTCCGCCCTCGTGCGTATTTATATTATTCACATAAGTGAATATATTTTCCTGAAACGAGTCATTGTATTGAAAAGAGACTTCCACCGGTACATCATCTCGCACGCCTTCAATGTAAACTGTTTTATGTAAAGCATTTCTTGTTTCGTCAAGATATTTTACAAATTCAATTATTCCTCCCTTGTAATGATATTCCTCTTCCTCATTATTTCGGTCATCTTTTATTTTAATCTTAATCTCTTTATTAAGATAAGCGAGTTCCTTCATTCTTTCTGCGAGAATATCGAACTTAAAGTTAATGTCTTTGAAGATTTTCTTGTCCGGGTAAAAAGTTACCTTAGTTCCAGTTTGATTTTTGGGAGCTGGTCCAATGACTTTAACTTTAGATAATGGATTTCCAATTTCATATTCTTGAAAATGCGTCTTTTCATCACGGTAAACTTCAACTTTCATCCATTCTGATAAGGCATTTACCACCGAAACTCCAACTCCGTGTAAACCACCGGAAACTTTGTATGTCTGCTTATCGAATTTTCCACCAGCGTGTAGAACTGTCATAACAACTTCAAGAGCGGAGCGTTTTTCGACGGGATGCATATCAACGGGAATCCCTCGTCCGTCATCTTCAACTGTAACTGAATTGTCTTTATGAATAGTTACATAAATATTTTTACAAAATCCTGCGAGTGCTTCATCGATACTATTATCAACAACTTCATTCACAAGATGATGCAAACCTCTTGAAGCAGTATCGCCGATATACATCGCCGGTCGTTTTCGGACGGCTTCTAAACCTTTTAATACTTGAATGCTTTCGGCGCCGTACTCATCTTTTTTTACATTCTCAATATGCTTCGAATCTTTTTTCGTTTTAACAGCTAATTTCTTTTCTTTTTTTCTTACCATAATTAAATAATTCTAATTTGTTTTACTACTTCAGTTTTGAAATATTGATTAATTTTTTCTTTGATATCTTCTCGCATTAAAAATAGTTCATTCTTCCATGAAGAGCTTTCAACTTCCAGAACAAGAGTTCCTCTAAAAAATGTTTTAGCGTGGGCAAATTTTGAGATGCTTGGTCCAACTATCTTCTCGAATAAAATTAGAACATCTCCTTTTTGAATGCTCTCCGACAGCTTGAAGTATTTAGCCGCCTCTTTTAATGCATCAGAAAGTGATTTTGGATCAGTTTTCATTTTCGATTTTTCCATTTTTTATATAAAAAACAGAATCTTTCTCTGACTTTCGCAGTGCCGAAATATCCGTAAAGTCTGTAAGTGTGATAAATGTTTGTCCTAAATCGCCAAGATGCTCACTGATTTTCTTTCCACGCGTTTTATCCAGATCGCCAAATACATCGTCTAGAAGGAAAAAGGGATTTTTGTTCAGCTTATCACGCAGATAAAAATATTCTGCGAAACGTAATGCTACTTGAAATGTTTTATGCTGACCTTGAGAACCGAAAGTTCTCAGATCAATACCATTCAATAAAAATTTATAATCATCTCTATGCGGACCAACGAGATTTGCAGTGCGTCGAATCTCGTTTCCATTTTCTTCGTCAATTAGTCTTCTGAAATGACTTTCTATTTCCGGATTCATTTCATCGATAATTGTCTGATATTGCATATCGGGAATTTCAATTCCTTCCATAATGAAAGCATAAGCCGACTCGACATAATGTTTGAATTCCGATATAAAATGGATTCTGCTTTTTATCAGTTTTGTACCGATATCGATTAATTTTTCGGTCCAGACTTTTAACTCATCAATTAATTCATCTCTATAGTTTTCTCTTATTTGAAATAATAGCGACGCTCTTTGGCGGAGTATCCGCTTATATTCGAGAAAATTTTGAAAATATGAAATGCTGTACTGTGATATTATTGAGTCGACAAATTTTCTTCTGTCTTGAGGAAATTCTTCGGTAATTTTGGAATCTCGCGGTGAAAGAAGTACAACAGGATATTTTCCAACTACTTCCGATGGACTTGAAATAAGTTTTCCGTTAATCGCGTACTGCTTTTTATTTTCATTTATATCGTATCTGATCACCATGCTATCATCGATTAAGTCCGATACATTCGCTTTAATCTCATAAAGGGATTCATCAAAATTAATTATTTCACTTTCGCTGTTAGCAACAAAGCTCTTTGTGGTTGAGATATAATGAATTGCTTCAAGTATAGTGGTTTTTCCCTGTCCATTTCCCCCAACGATGTAATTCAATCCCTCAGAAAAATTCAGAACAGCGTTTTTGTGAAGCCGAAAGTTCAACAACGAAAGTGATTTTAAATACATCTCAAGTGTTGAGTCTCATCGGCATAATTAATACCAAAAAGTTTTCACTCTCCAATTGAGTTTTTGGCTCTAAAATACAAGCCCTTGTTGGATTATTTAGCTTAAATATTACTCTGTCATTGTCAATATTTCTAATTGCCTCACTCACATAAATAGAATTAAAAGCAATCACCATAGGTTCGCCTTGATAATCGCAGAGGATTTTTTCGTTTGCTTCGCTGCCAAGATCAATATTTTCGGCAGAGAGTGAAAGAATATCTTTTGATATTGAGAATTTCACCTGTTTCGTTTGTGAACTTGTAAACAGTGAAATTCTTCTTAGCACGTTTGATAATTCTTCTTTAGATGTTTCAAGAAGATTATCATTTTCTAACGGTATAACACTTTCATAATTCGGATATTGATCTTCGATTAAGCGGGCTACAAAAACTATACTTCCCTGTTCAAGTCTTATTTGAGAATCATTAAATGAAACTCTAACATCGCTGTCTGATAACATTTTTGATACGACTTGTACGGCTCTGCCTGGAATAATTATTTTCTTTTCAATCGTGTTCTGAATATCTAAATATGATAACTTAACGAGTCTATGTGCATCCGTTGCAACAAATCTTAATTCATCGTTTTTCAATTCCATCAGCACGCCTGTCATTGAAATGCGAGCTTCTTCTTTGCTAATTGCTGTATTCGTCGTATCAAATGCTCTTTTTAGACGATCTGTGCTTATTGTAAAATTATAAATTTCCTGAAACGCCGGCAGATGCGGAAAGTCGGCTGCTTCTAAGAATGAAATCTTGAAAACACCAGTATCGGTTGTAACCTTAAATTTCTGATCCTTATCAGTGCTAATTTTCACATCGGTATCGGTAAGTGATTTTATTGTATCGTGCAATAATCTCGCTGGTACTACGATACTCGTTTCATGTGCTGAAGTAACAGGGATCGAAGTCTGCAGAGAAATTTGCATGTCTGTAGCATAAACCGAGAGCATATTATCTTTGATTGACAATAGAAAATGATCGAGAATCGGCATGGGAGATCTTGCCGGAATTATCGAAACTACCTGGTTTAATATTTTTTCAAATTCTTTTGTGTTTACTTTAAATTCCATTGAATATTCCTTAAAAAGACTTCAAAATTTACGAAAATAATAACTGCTTCTCAATTGATTTTATTGGAACCAGAATTAAAAAATTATCTATTTTTCATTAAATGGCGGATATTTTATCCCTATATTATAATTAAATTATCTCTTTAAACTAAGTGTAATAATAAGCGTGTTGATTTGTTGAAATGCAGGATTTGCTGCCATTTCATTGCAGAATCTTGCCAAAAATTTTCAACAAGAGAATGTATAAATAATTGATTAATCAACATGTATTAAAAAAAATATTTTCAAAAGAATTTTATCAACTACGAATAAACACTATTCCACAGAAAATCATCATAAGTTATCAACATTGGAATTTTGGGAAAAAGAATAGATTAATTAAAAATCAGCTGTTGATCTCTATCTTCCGTTGAATCGAATTTATTATAGAAATAAATTTATCCTCGGTCAGCATTTCTTCGACAGACTGAATAGAATGAATTACCGTAGAATGATCTCTTCCTCCGAAATGCAGGCCGATTGTTTTTAGGGAAGCATTGGTAAACTTTTTGCAAAAATACATTGCTATCTGTCGTGCTTGAACAAACTCCTGTTTTTTAGTTTTTGATCTTAACATATCTTCTGGAATTTCAAAATACTGGCTGACTATTTTTTGAATTTGCTCAACAGTGATTGAGAATTTTCTATCGGTTGCAATGGATTTTACAACTTCTTTTGCCAGTTCAAGAGTAATTTCTTTTCCTTCAAGCGAAGCAAGAGCAAGAATTTTTACCAAACACCCTTCTAATTCACGAATATTATTTGTGATGTTTGATGAAATATATTCAATTATTTCAGGATTAATTTCTAATCCGAAGGATTCACATTTTTTCAGAAGAATAGCAATTCGTGTTTCTAGATCCGGTGGCTGAATGTCAACGGATAAACCCCAGTGAAAGCGAGATATCAATCTCTCATCAAGTCCGGATAAACTTTTCGGCGGTTTATCGCTCGAAAGAATGATTTGTTTTCCAAGCTGGTGTAAACTGTTAAAAATATGGAAGAAAGTATCGGTAGTAGCTTCTTTAAGTGCAAAAAACTGAATATCATCAATAATTAAAACATCAACCTTGCGATAGAAAGATGAAAACTCGTTTGTGCTGTTCTTTTTTATGGAATCAACGTATTCCATCGTGAATTTTTCTGCAGTTGTGTACAGAACTCTTTTTGCTATATTATTTTTTAAAACAGCATTTCCGATTGCTTGAATAAGATGTGTTTTTCCTAATCCTACACCGCCGTAAATAAAAAGTGGATTAAACGAAGTTCCGCCGGGTGAATTAGCGACAGCATATGCAGCAGCTCGAGCAAGTTGATTCCCCTCTCCCTTAATAAAATTATCGAAAGAAAATTTTTCGTTTAAATGTGTCTCAAAATTGACCGCATCAACATCGATTGATTTTTCTTGCGGAGATATTTGTCTAAGAGTTTTAGCATTTAATTCGTTGTCCGATATTTTTGTGAGTTCATTCTTAATTTTATCATCGATTATGTAAACGAGTTTAGCTTTATCTCCAATAGAATGAAGTAAAGCTTTTTTAATTAATGTGTTATAATGAACCTCAATATATTCCCAGGAAAAATCGTTAGGAATTTTTACTGTCAAAGTATTATTTGTAAAGTCGATTGGAACGATTGGCTCGAACCATGTCTTAAATGACAATCCGCCAATATGGTCTTTAATAATTTGAATGCAATTTTTCCAAACTTTCTGAGCCTCTTCAGTGTTTGATTTTGAGATTTCCTCTGAAAAATTTAAGACAGAATTTTTCGTTTTATTCACAATTGGGGGCAAAAATTTCTCTAAAAAGTTAAACAGTTTTATTTAATAATTTACTTGAGATACAATCGTATTCCACAAGAAATCCACATATTATTGATTTTAATAACTTATTGTAAAATAATGACTTACAAGAATATATATCTGCGTAATTTACAATAGTCCATGTGGAATTCATGGATAGAAAAGCCACAAGTTTTTGTGAAACATTTTCACAAAAAAAGTATTCCACAATTTATTCACACAAAATGAAAGAACTTTTTCAACAAAAAGATATTAATAAAGTAGTCGATTCAAAGCAAGAAATATTTTTCAATTAAGAAAAAAAATTATAAAAATTATGGACGTTAAAAAATTTTATTTTTTTATTACTTTTAATACAAAAGTTACTTCTTCGGGAGAAAGAATTCCCGACAAAAATCTTTCATACATTACCGGCTCGATATTAATAAAAATATTAAGCCATTTTAGAATAGAGAAGTTAGAAACGTTAAATTTCTTTTCAATTATTTCAAACTGAGCAGATCCTTTATAATTAGTTCTGTGTTTAAGCTTCCATTTCTCATAAAACTTAAGACTTTTATTCTCAATGTATTCATAGTTATCAAACGTTCTAATGCCAAAAGGAGTTTTGTGATCAGGATCGCCGAAAAATTTAGTATTAAGAAAAAACGGAGCAAAAACTTTAATAATACAATTCGGCTTTGAGATTCTATAAAGCTCGTTTATCGTTACGTGAAAATTTGTAAGATGCTCAAGAACATGTGAACAATAAATTTCATCAAAGGAATTGTCTTCAAACGGATATGGAAAAGAATTTAAATCATGGATCAAATTTCCGCCATAATCAACAACATCAATATTGATGTATCCCTCTTTCAAATCATATCCGCAGCCGAGATTTAATTTTTTCACTGAGCGAATATAAAAATAAAAGCTAAGATTTAGAAGAATTAGAAAT
>CAZNDS010000003.1:0-1705 GCA_964571865.1 uncultured Ignavibacteriaceae bacterium
TAGTAATAAACTGCTAAAACTCACTCATTTTCTAATGACAAATCTGGGTTAAATGCGAAAATATTAAACCTTATGTGACTAACATTGTCTAAATTAAGCAGCCAGATTATGCAGAATAAAGATGATTTTATACTAATAGATGAATTTGTTGGAGGAAACACTAAAGCGTTCAATGAGCTGGTTGAACGATACAAAAGAAAAATTTATATGACTGCTTTTAGAATTCTCGGCAATCATGAAGATGCTGACGATATAACTCAAGAAGTGATATTAAAGGTGTATAATAGTTTAGGCACGTTTAGGAAAGAATCATCAATTTTTACTTGGCTTTATAAGATTACTACAAATCTATCGCTGAATGAATTGAAGGGAAAAAAGATAAAAAATTTCTTCAGCTTAGATGCTGTTGCGGATTATTTTGCCGATGATAAGACTTCATCGCCGGAAAGCACGATTGATGAAAAAGAGCTTTCAGGACAAATTCAAAAAGCTATTAATAAGTTGCCGGAAAAACAGCGAGTCGTTTTTACACTGCGATTCTATGAAGAGCTTCCGTACGAAGAAATTTCAAAAATTGTCGGTACTTCAGTGGGAGCGTTGAAAGCAAATTATTTTCATGCATTTAATAAAATGGTTAAGGAGTTGAAAAATGTCGTGTGAAAAGATCAAACCATTATTGTTCGACTACTTCGAAAAAAATATTTCAGAAGAAAAAGTAAGAAATCTAAAATCACATTTAGAAACATGCCGGTATTGTGCTGAAGAACTTACAGAGTTTGAAGAATTATCTCAACTTCTTAAGAAGGAAAATTCTGAACTTCTCAATAAGCGCCATTTCTATTTTGAAAATTTAAGATTAAATAATTCAAAAAAACTTTTTGTTGCTCAGGAACGAATGATCCCAATCTTCCGCTATGCAGCTGGTATGGCATTTGTAATTTATTTTGCAGCACTTTTGCTATTTGCTAATTTTAACGAATGGAATAAACCAACAGATGAATTTCAAACATCTCAATTGTTTTATCCGAATCCTGGAAGTGAATTGTTAAATGATAATTCTTACGAGAATATCGGAATACTTTATGATCAGATATCGGATGAAACTATACTGCAGTCAGATTATCTGAATAGTGAGTATGATATTCTCATTCAAATGAATTCAAAAGTAATTCCAAGTGTTGAAAATTATCTTGGAAAAGAATATAATTTAATTGGATTGAGTGAAAGTGATCTTGAGCAAATAATAAAATCACTCATTTATAAAGAGATCATTTAGGAGTACAAATGAAATATTTAGTTACAATGATTATAGTTCTCTCTGCTCTAGCATCATTCGGGCAGCAACGAATGCAGATGAGAGAACATCAACGAGAAAAAATCGAACAGCTTAAAAAAATTAAACTAGTAGAAACCCTTAATTTGAATGAAGAAGAATCCATAAGATTTATCTCTCGTTACAATGAATTTCATAAACAAATTCGAGAGCTCCAGAAAGGTAAAGAAAAAATTATTGATGAGCTTCAAAAGATTGTTAAAGATGGGGAAAAGGACTTCTCAGATCAGAAGTTTGAGGAATTGATTAAAAAATTCACCCAGATTGAAACCGAGTCTGATAAGCTGAAGTCTCATTTCTTCAAATCGCTCGAAGAAATTTTACCTAAATATAAAATTGCTAAGCTGATAGTTTTCGAACGCGAATTTGCCC
>CAZNDS010000003.1:1715-27199 GCA_964571865.1 uncultured Ignavibacteriaceae bacterium
ACTTAGCGAATTAGTTCAAGATCGCCGCAGGATGCTGAAGCAAAGGAAATAAGTCAGTCTCACAACGATTTTGACAAATCTAATTCAGTTTCATCAAATTCTGAGGGATACCTATAGGAAATTTTCTTGCTAATTAAAATCATTCACGAGATTTCTTCTCTGGAGACTTGTTTTTTTTTTCACACACACTTGTATTTCTAATCATAAAATAATATTTTTAAACCGTTTTTGCGGAAGTGGTGGAACTGGCAGACACACCATCTTGAGGGGGTGGCGCCGAGAGGCGTGCGGGTTCAAGTCCCGCCTTCCGCACTAAGGAGGACTGCTCCAAATTGGGTAGAACATTTTTACCCTTTCTAAAGTTATGTAAAATAAAATAGGAGATACGATGCCATACAAAAAAATAATTATGCTTATTCTTTTTGTCGCAGCTTCTGTAATTGCTCAAGATATGAAACCCGATGCGGCAAAATTGTATAACGAGGGAAACCAGAAAATGAAAGTTGGTAATTTTTCTGGTGCGATTCAAAGTTACGATCAAGCTCTGCAGATAGAAAAAGACTATCGTATATATTATCAAAAAGGAATTGCCCACAGGAAAAGTAATCAGCTGGATGAATCATACAATGCATTGAAGAAATGTTCCGAAATGAAACCGGATTTTGATTTGGTGTATAATGCACTCGGCTCGGCAGAGTTTTCACGAGGAAATTATGAAAATGCGGTTGAGTATTTCGTGAAATTATTAGATCTTACGAAAAATGCTCAACTAAAGAAGAGGGCGAATGATAATTTATCGCTCAGTTATACAAAACTTGGTGATATTGCAATTAAAGGAGGCGAACAGGATAGAGCAATCAGTTTTTTAGATAAAGCTGTAAAACATGATGATTCGAATGGTGCTGCACATCTTGCACTTGCAAGAGCCTTCGTAGAGTCTGGCAAATACAATGATGCCTTATCCGCAGCGGATGCTGCCTTAAAAAGTAAAGCGAAAGTTTCCAAGGGAGGAGTTCACTATTATAAAGGACTTGCACTGAAAAATCTCGGAAAGCTTACCGAAGCGAAATCTTCATTTGAAGAAGGGAAAAAAGACCCAACATACCGCACAGTCTGCGATTACGAAATAAAAAACCTGCCGAAAAATTAAATCTTTTTATTTGGCTGAGTGAAAATTTGCACTCAGCCAATACTCTTAAATATTCCTGAATCTAAATTGCTTCACTCTGAATTTGTAAATATCTTTGGCAAAATATTTTTAGATCATGAGTGAAATTCTTAGGCTATTTTTAATATTAATATTTGTCGCAATTACAATTGTAAGTTTAGAGACCTTAGTAAAGCGAAAAGTTCTCCCTGCAGCAATTGCAAGGAAATCACTTCATATTATGGCAGGCGTATTGATGTCACTCTCGCCATTTATTTTCGACAATTTTTATTTTCCGTTTATTACAGCAATAGCAGCTTCTCTATTCAGTTTAGCTGCTCTTACATTTAACTTTTTACCTGGAATTGATCCGCCTAGCCGAGGGACACTTGGTACGTTCTATTTCTCTTTTTCATTTGCGGTACTACTAATTTTGTATTGGGATAATTTCAGGTGGCTGATCTCTCTAAGCTATTTTCTTTTTGTAATTGGTGATGCTATTGCTGCTATAGTCGGAGAGAACTCAAAAAGAAGAATTATTTTCTCAATCAACTCTGAACCTAAAACACTCCAAGGTGCTCTAGCAATTTTTCTCACTACTTTTCTTTTGTTTGCAGCATGCTGGTTACTTTTTAAGGATCAATTTTATGTTCTTGGTTTGCCATTAATAAACTTTCTGATTCTTAACATAATCGTCTCAACAGTTGCCATGGTTGTAGAAATTCTTTCACGCAAAGGAAGCGACAATATTTTTTTACCGATTGTGATTTCATTCATGATTTTCGTGTTTGCTACTCAGTCTCAATATTTAGATTCGTTCGCATTGGGATTTGTACTAAGTATTTTAATAGTGTTTATTTCAGTGCGATTTAAATTCCTCAATATCGAAGGGGCTCTCTCAACTTTTCTTTTGGCACTATTCATTTATGGGTTTGGTGAGTGGAAATGGACTCTCCCGATTTTTGTATTTTTTATTTTGTCCTCATTACTATCAAAACTTAGCGGCAGATCAAAAAAATCTTCTATGACTAAGGGGCGAACGAAAGGAAGTGAACGGGATATGATGCAAGTTTTTGCGAATGGCGGGCTTGCATTAATAACAATTACTTTGAACTTCTTATACCCAAGTGATACATGGTATTTGATTTTTTTAGTTTCACTTTCAGTTTCTATGACTGACACTTGGTCAACAGAGATTGGGACGTGGCTAGGAAAAAAAACTTTCCTGATTACAACTTTGAAAACTGTCGAGAAAGGTGAATCGGGAGGTGTATCATTCACGGGAACAATTGGAGGAGTTTTTGGTTCTATTCTTGTTATTTCTTCAGGATTAATTTTTGTAAATTTAACAGTGGAATTATTTATTTTATTAGTAATACTTGGCTCGGCGGGAAGCTTAATAGACAGTATCTTGGGAGCGACAATGCAAGCGAAATATTATTGTTCAGCGTGCCAATCAAAAGTTGAACTTAAGACTCATTGTAACCAGTCGGCAGAATTTAGAAGTGGATTAAGCTTAATGAACAATGATTCAGTGAATTTCATTTCTGTTTTGATCGTATCAATAATCTTTTTTATAATCCTATGAGAACAAAAATTGTAATTTTCTTTTTATTCGTTTTTTCGGTGAACGGCTTTTCGAATGATTTTGATTTTAACTTCCGCAAAGCCAAAGAACTTTTTGACAGTAAAAATTATGAAGAATCTTATCTGTTATTCTCCCAGCTCAAAGGATCTCAAACATTAAATGTAGAAAAAACTCCTCTCGTTTATTTCTATCTGGGGGAGAATAAATTTCAGCTCGAACAGTTTTTTGAATCCTCGCTCGAATTTGAATACTTTGTTTGGAAATTTCCGTTTGATAGGAATTATGATTTAGGATTGTTGCGTCTCGGACAGATATTTTTCAAGTTGGGTGAGTATTCAAAGGCAAGGCAATATCTAACAAAATTATTGGAAGAATCTCCGGAAAACGAATACTACGGATTGGCAGAATATTGGGTTGCTGAATGTTTTTTCCAAGAAGGCGATCTTATCAGTTCAGAGCACTTTTATCTTGAATCGATTAAAAATCGAGCAACAAACAAACATGTCGATCACTCGCTTTTTGCACTCGCTTATTTATATGAAACCCGCGGTGAATTTGAAAAATCAGAACTGTATTTCGATAGATTACTTTTTGAATTGCCGGAATCAAAGTTGACTCCATTGGCTCTTGTACGAGTTGCGAATTCATATTATCAGCTTGGCAAATTTCAACGCGCAATTTCAAAACTCAACGATCCCCAAGTAAAATCTCTTCCCCAATCCAACCTTGCGGAAGCTTCTTACATTCTCGCAAATTGCTATTATCGTTCTAACCAATTCTCTTCTTCTAGTAAAGAATTTGAATCAACCATTCAAAAATATCCCAATTCAAACATGACCCGTCCGGCGATTTATGGGCTTGCTTGGAGTTTATATCAGGAAAACAAGCTTGAAGCAGCTCATCTTACTTTGAAAAAACTCACAGATGGAATTGATTCACTGGCAGAACGTGCAACCTATTGGTTAGGATTTTTTAGCAGAAACATGAATAAGAATGATCAAGCTGTTGAGGAATTCAAAGAATATTTGCGCAAATATCCGATCTATCGTTTAGCGGATAAAGCAAAATTCGAAATTGGAATGATCTACTATCTTCAAAAAAGATTTAAAGATGCTGAAACATATCTATTCAGTGTGTCTGAAGTTACTCGTGATATATCAGTCCGTGCTAAAGCGAGCTTAGTACTCGGCAATATGGCTCTCGATAGGAGAAATTTCCCAAATGCAAAAATGTATTTTGAATCTGCTGTCAGTTCCCTGGCTGAAGAAGCAGCTGATTTTAATGTTGCATCGATTGGTCTCGGGATATCTAATTTCTATTTAAACAATTTCGAAACTGCCGGACACATTTTTAGAAATCTTCTTACGAGGAAAAATTTAGTGGAAGTGGATAAAGTACGTTTCTATCTCGCTGAAAGTAACTTCGCAATGAAGAATTTCAGCGATGCGGCAGTAAATTACGAATCAGTTTTGCGACAGAGCAAATCAAAGGAGTTGATCCCAGTAGCCCATTATGGTTTATTCTACTCCAATTTCAATCTGAAAAATTATTCTTATGTAGTAAATCTTGGAGTTGATTATCTAAAGAAATATCCAACCTCAAGGCATTCACCGGAAATTAAACTTCGTCTGGCAGATTCATATTATGCAACAAAAGAATATTCTAAGGCGAGCGAAGCTTACAGAGATTATTTCAACTCTTCAACTCTTGGACGAGGATCTGATTACGCAACATATCAATATGCACAAGCCCTTTACAAAGCTGGAAATATCAATGGTGCGGTCGACGAGTTTGTTTCTTTTCAAAATCGATTCCCTGCTTCAAAATATGCGGACGAAGCCCAATATGTTATTGGGTGGATAAGATTTCAGCAGGGACTTTATGACAATAGTATTTTTGAATATGAAAAAGTCTTGGAGAAGTATCCGACATCTGCATTGGTTCCGATTGTGTATTACTCAATTGGTGATGCTTACTTCAATAAAGGTTTTTATGATATCGCAATCTCAAGTTATCAACGCGTGCTTGATAATTATAAATCCTCTGATATTGTAATTGATGCAATGAATGGAATTCAATATAGCTACGTTGCACAAGGAAAAATTGATGATGCCGCTGCAGCAATCTCTAATTTTGTTTCAGCGAATTCTTCACTTCGGAATCTCGATAGACTTTTAATAAAGAAGGGAGATTTATTCCTTTCTCAAAGAAGATATCAGGATGCAATTTCGAGCTATCGAGAATTCATTTCGATATTCCCAAGCAGCGGATTAGTTCCAAGCGCCTATTACTCAATTGCTAAAGTGTTTATTCAATCTAAAGCATACACAGATGCGATTCAAAACTTAACTTTGATTTTCAGAAACTTCGCTTCAAGTGAACTGGCAGATGATGCTGTACTTGAGTGCGGCAATGTATATCGTTCTATTGAAGATTACGATAAAGCCATTCAAATGTATGACTACTTGATAACTAATTTCTCTAAGTCGGCATTGGTTCCTGAAGCTGTTTATTGGAAGGGTGTGAGTTTTGTCGATAGAAAGCAAATTCATCTAGCTGTTACTCACTTTCAGCACATCGTAACGAATTATTCCTCTAATGCCTACTATTCTCGTACTTTGTATGAACTTGGGAAAATTGCAATGAATCACGGCAATATTGAACAGGCTCGCACTTACTTTAAGCAAGTTGTCGATTTACGCAATGACGAATTCGGAGCGGAAAGTCAGTATTATATTGGGGAGTTATTGTACAATCAAAAACTTTATGACGAAGCAATCACAGAACTCTTAAGACTGAAATTCGCTTTTGCAGGGCATGTTGAATGGCTTGCAAAAGGATTATTTAAAGTTGCAGAGAGCTATGAAATCTTGAAAGATAAAAGTAAGGCGAAAGATTTCTATCGTGAAGTGCAAAAACTCGATCCAAATAGTGAACTTGGTAAAGAAGCGAAAAAAAGAGGGGATAAAATCAGATGAAAAAAATATGCAGTTTACTTGTCATTTTAATTCCAACTTTTGCTTTTGCCCAAACTGATACTCTCGTGTCGAAAACACCGGAAATCGAATTACCCGATTTTGTTATCACCGGAACAACAAAAATCGAAATGCCAACTCAGATGAAAGAAACTCCAGATGTGATCTCCGCTTTGTCTGAGCAGTTTATATTGCCAAAAATTGGCGTCGAAAGTCTGGAACTGGAAGGATTGACCGATCCAACAAAACTGCAGGCAAAGATCAAAGATACCCTAGATTACAACAATTTTAGATTTACTGCAGGTGCTGGATTAAATCAAATCCCATTCATTAACGCATTCTACTCGCAGCGAGTAAGTCGATTTAAAGTGAATGCTTATGGCTCATTCAATAAGGTGAAGAATTATTTGCCAAATTCTGGTTATCACGATTTAGTATTGGGAGGAAGCACAACTTACATTATCCGGAAAGAAAGTGAACCGCCGGCACGAATAAATATCGCCGGTTCGTTCAGTCAATTTAACTTTTCTCCATTTGCATCTCCTGCTGATAATAAGTTCCGCAGCTCGAATTTAATAAATGTGAATGGCGGTTTCGAAAATCTATTTTGGCGTCAGTTCAATGTTGATTTAGGTGGATTTGCTGATATTCACTATTTATCCGATTATAATTCATCGCATATTAATTTCAGTCCTTTCATATCTGCAAAATCAAGCTTTGAACATTTTATTCTGTCTGCAAGATTTAATCCCTCACTCCTTAAAACTGCCGAAGAACCAGGTGATCTGATACTTGCACTTTCTTCCGAGATGCAGCTTAGAAAGATTTTTAATCGCATGAACATTATTGTTAATCTCGATTATCAATCGAGAAGTGAGACGGGATCACAATTTCTTGCTCCCTCGGCATCTATCGGATTTGGAATTTTAGATAATCTTTCAATAGGAATTTTATACCAAAATCGATTAATACAGCAAACGCCACCGACTTTGTGGAAAAAAAATCCTTACATCTACACGTTGTTTTATAGACACAATTATGAAAGGATAAAAAACAAAATAGGATTTATTATGCGATTTTATCCTTCACGTATGATGAATGTTGAATTCAATATATCTGCTTATAATCATTTAGGAAAGATTATTTTTGCCCCATCTGTGTTGAATCCTGGTTATTTTGATGTAGTTCGATTTGATACAAAAGTAATGGAAGCATTTTTCTTGGCAAACCTTTCCTTCGGGAAATATGGAGATTTGTTTGGATCGGTTCGATATTCAGACTCGAAATTGAACCTGAATTCCAAGCTAGAACCGTTTTTGCCTCAAATCCAGGCAAATGTTGAATATGCCTATAAATTTGATTTTTCACTTTTATTGAGATTAAGATTTTTGTATAATTCATCAAATTATTCTGATATTGGCAATAACTCTAGGATTGGCGATTTGGCTGATATTGGATTGAGTGTTGAATATGAATTTACAAAATATTTGCGTGCAGGATTGGAAGCATCAAATATTTTTAATAGAAGAAATTATCGATGGATAAACTATCAGTTGAAACCAATTGATGTGCTTTTTTATTTATCAACAAATCTTTAAAATATTATGAATAAACATGATTTAGTTGCGGTAATTTCAAGTAGGACTGGTCTTACACAAAAGAGAGTTAAGGAAGTCTTGGAAGCAATATTTTCGGGCTTAATCGATGAGGTCCGAAAAAATAAATCATTCACTTTTCACAACTTCGGAAAATTTGAACTGAAAAGCCGAAAGCAAAGGAAGGGAGTCAACCCCAAAACCGGTGATACCATTTTAATTCCTCCGAAAGAAGTATTGGTGTTTAAACCTTCCAAAAACTTAATTAAGTGAGGATTTTGTAATGGATAAAAAACATTTCGTAGAACTGATAGGAAAAAACCTGGGGAGTGAATCCTCAGAGGTCGAGAATGTACTCAATAACTTCATCGAACTAACTTCTAAATCGCTTAATGATGAAGAAAAGGTCTCGATTTCTGAGTTTGGTACTTTTTCAACAAAGAAAACAAAACCAAGAACTACTTTTAATGCACTTCTGAACAAAGAGATCGAGATACCAGCAAAGACTAAGGTTTCATTTTCTCCTGCGAAAAGTCTTGCAGAAGAAATAAACAAAAAATATGCAAATCTTGAAACTAAAGTAATTGAAGAAAACATTGAGAGAAAAATTGAGAAAAAAGTACCTTTGATCGTGGATGAAGCTGAAGTCAGTGAACCATCCGAAATGGCGGCAAAATTTTTAGAGGAACTTGACAAAAAAGCTGCAATAGAAACAACACCGCCGATTCCTCCAAAAAAATTCGACTACTCAGCCGAGAAAAAATCTGATCTGAGCTTAGCTGATGAAATGTTCGAATCTTTGATCTCTGAGGATGAAAAAAAGCAAGCAAAACAAAAAGCAATTGAGACAAATATCAAAGAGGAAAAAATATCAAAAGGAGCCGAAATGCCTAACATGAATCTTAATGAGGGAGAACCAAAATTTGTTCTAGGTGAGGAAATAAGTCCTCCACCATCCTCGTCATACAAACGAAGTACAACTCCTCCGCCTTCAAGCAGTGCGCCGTCGGGTTACATTCCAAGAGAAAATTCTTCACCGGTGTTATGGATTACTCTAGTTTTGATTCTTATCGGAATAGTTGGTGTAGGAATTTATTGGGCGTTAAGTACCGATGTAACTGATTCGGGAAAAAGTTCTGTGAGTATCGTAGAAGGTGGCAAGCGAAGCACGTCTCCGCCTGTTTTAGTTCAGGATCAAAAATCCAAATCAATCGATGCCCCAACTAAAAGTCCCAAAAAAGAAATTATTTTAATGCCTGAAGAATATCAAACTGTTCAAAAACCGGAAGAATCCGGAAAGGATAAAGCTGGCATTTTAGTAGAGGAGAAAAAAGAAACTACTCCACTCGATACCAAAAAAGACGTTCCGCTTGTAGCAGAAGTTACACCTCAAAAAACTGAAGTTGTTGAAGTAAAACCGCCTGTAAGAAAACCAGTTGTAACTTCGAAAAAACCAGTATATAAACGAACAGTTACGAGAACTACTCCGAAAGTTGATAAACCGGTCGTGACTGAAGCATATCCATCTGAAGCTTACTCTGATGGAGTTTATTTCATTCAAGTGCGTTCTTACTCTAATCAAGCTTATGCAAATTCTGAAACGAGAAATTTGAGGAACAAAGGGTATCGAGCCTTCGTTGAAACGGCTGATATTACAGGAAAAGGATTGATGTACAGAGTTTTAGTTGGCAAATACAAAGATGAAGATGCGGCAGCAAAAGATTTTCATAGTCTAAGATTATTGTTAAAAAACGATAACATATTTGTTGATAGGAGATAATTTATATTATATGGATCTACTTCAAGGATTTTTAAAAGGTGGGCTGCTAATGTGGCCCATTTTTTTGTGCTCAATTGTAGCACTCGCAGTTATTATTGAAAGATATTTTATTCTGAGACAAGCTTCTGTAAATGTACCGCGATTCATGATTCAAGTGCGTGAACATGTAAAAAAGGGTGACGTTATTGAAGCGATTAATTACTGCTCCGAGTTCAACTCACCGATTTCAAACATCGTGAGAAAAGGGCTTACAAAACATCATTTTGGAACAGAACGTGTCAAGGAGTCTATCGAAAGTGCGGGCAGGCAGGAAATCTATAAACTCGAAAAAGGATTATCGATACTTGCTACGATTTCCGGTGTCGCACCATTGCTTGGATTCTTGGGTACAGTTACAGGAATGATTTCAGCATTTATTAAAGTAGAAACCCTTGGAGGAAATGCAAGCCCAAGCGATTTAGCTGGTGGAATATGGGAGGCGCTTGTTACAACTGCATTTGGTCTTCTTGTCGGAATTTTTGCATATCTTTTTTATAATTTCTTTGTTACTCGAGTCACTAAATTAGTTTCAGAAATGGAAATTACCTCAACTGATTTTATTGATCTGCTGCATGAAAAGGATTTCGGGAAGAACTGATAAATGAAATTCGATATTGACAACAAGCTTCTCACGGCATTTAATTTTTCTTCTTTAACCGACATTGTAATGCTGCTTCTCATATTCTTTCTTCTCACTTCGCAATTTGTAGTGACTACTGGAGTCCAGGTGAAACTTCCAAAATCTGAAACTGCAGAATCGTTAACGGAAACGCAGTTCAATGTTACGATTACAAAAACAAATGACATATACTTCGGCAGTGAAAAAATAAGTCTTGGAACGCTTGGGGAAAAAATACTTCGATCAAAGTCTGCTGAGAAAGATAATAATTTGATTATAAGAACTGACAAAGAAGTCCCCATTGAGATTATTATTATGGTGATTGATATCTCAAAAGGAGTCGGTGTTACAAAGTTCACGATTGCGACCGAAAAAGAAATGTTATGAAAAAGTTTTTCTTTGACAGGAGATATACATACGTTATCTCCTCGGTTTTTCATGTTCTTCTTCTGTTGCTTTTCACATTCATTTCTTTGGGCACACTAGATGAACCGCTTGAATATGTTGAAATAGATTTTGGCAGTCCTGGCAGTGGAATGAGAGGCGCTTCAATGCAGAATGAACAGGTGAATAAAACAATCGAAGAGATTCCTGAGCAGGCTGTTCAGGAAGAAACAATAGAAGAAATTAAACCTCCTGTAACGAAACATGAGTTCGACGAATCTATCGTCAGAAAAGATAAAAAAGAGGAAAAGAAAAAACCTAAAGAAGAAATCCGTAGAGAAGAAAAATCTGAAACAACTGATCCATCAAGCTCTAAAAACTTAACCGGTGATACAGGTTATGGTTCGTCGGGATTCAGTCTTGATTGGGGCGGCAGGGGAACTCGAAAAATACTTCGCTGGGAAAAGCCGACTTTCCCTCAAGGAGTTCAAAAAGAGATCGATATAAAAGTTCGTTTTATAATTTTACCTGATGGTTCTGTTGTCTCTCCAATTCCATTAATTAAAGCAGATACGCAGCTTGAAGATGCAGCCATAGCTGCACTTAAGACTTGGAAGTTCGAACCGTTAAGGCCAAACCAAGTTCAATTTGAACAAAATGTTGTGATTACAATCCCTTACAGATTAGATTAAGTTACAGAACTTTTACTCATAGAAAATTCTAATATCGAAATCCGAAATTCTAAACAAATTCAAAATGTAAAATTCGAATTCAAAGTTGGATATTTACGCAGGTTTGGTATTTTTTAATTCTTAAAATTGTTTAGAGATTAGAAATTAGGATTTAGAATTTTCCTCATCAAAGCATTCCACGAATGATGCAAAGATTCGGCAACCGAAAATTAGAAGTTAGTAGACTTTTCGCCGCTTGGCAGCAGCTTAATCCGTCCCTTAAAATAAAAACTATAAAAGAAAAATTCGAGGATTGTTAGAAGTGTAAGTGAAATTGTATCTCGGTTGTAAAATTTCCCAAATCCTTCAGGTTCGAAAACTAATGAAACGAGGAAATAAGATAGTGTCCATCCAACTGAAAAAATAATTCCAATGAAAATAAGTACTAGAAAAGCAGCGCCGAGACTTTCTTCCTGCCATCTTTTTGTGAAGACGTATAGTGCAAAAATTATATGAATGTAAAAGAAAAAAGCTGTTATCTTGATTCTGGACTCAATTTAGTAATAAACAAACTTAAACTCATTGATTAATTTACATTAAATCTTCTTTTTATCATTGAAATGCCGATCAATCCGCCGATTGCCGCAAAAATTGTGTTCACGATAAAATTAGTAAAGAAGATCGAAATGCTCAGGAGTAAACTAAATCTTTTTTCTTCTATTTCTTTTGCCATCTCTATGATTATGTTTGGTATGTCTGTTATTTGGACATATTCTTTAATAATAAAAATAGCATCATCAACGGGATTAGTTTTTGATACTGCAATGATAATTGATTGAAGCACTGCACCGAAAACGCCGGAAATCAATCCGATAAGAAGTCCCATGATCATTGCTTCTGAAGTGTTCAATCTGAATCCTTCATCGCGGTATGATTGTTTGAAAACTAAGTAAACTCCAAGTCCTCCGGCTAACGGAGTGAAAACGCAGCAATTCATTGCTTGAATAATTGGAATAATACTAATGACCGCGACTCCAAATCCGCATACGAGTGCGGGTAATATTCTTTTACTTTGCATATTTTATCTTGTAGCTAATTTCTTCTGAAAGACTGATTAATCCTGAATTAATGAAATAACATATTGGAACCATCACAATAAATCCTGTTATGAAACGAATAAGATTTCCAGAATTGATAACTAAAACTTTACTCGCAAAAATATCGGCTATCAAAGGAAGAGCAAACAAAATGTGAACAGCAGCAAGTTTTTTGAAATTGAATGCTTCGAATATTTTTTTAAATCTTAGAAATGAAAAAATGATAAGACCGAAGAATGTGCCAAAATATATACCTAAGCATCTCGAACAAACGAGTATGAATTTATGATCGATGGAAAATGATCTTTCTGGAATTTGATGGCATGTTTCTCCATAAAAATATTTCGCTGAAAGCTGAATAATGCCGTCATTAGGAAATATCATGGGGATGAATGAGAACAATATCCAAATTCCAAGTAACAATAGGAAACCGATTCTTACCCAAAGATTTATTTTTTGATGATTCATTTAATTCAATATTATAGATTAGCACCATAAAATCAAATATGTGAGCTAAAATATAAGATTGCGACTAGTTTCAGAATGGTTTGTGTCAATTTGAATACTTTAACGCGGCAAAGTTTGTATAAATGTACTGATTTACTTAAATTTGCACCTCAAAAAAGGAAAAGAATATGGCAAGAACATGCGAAATATGTGGAAAAGGACCGGTAACTGGAAATAAAGTGTCGCACGCACACAATCGTTCAAGACGCAGATGGTTACCGAATTTACAAAAGGTTAAGGCAAAGGTCGGAAAATCTGTTAAGACAATGAACGTTTGCACATCTTGTATTAAATCCGGTCGAGTATTAAAAGCCGCCTAATAAATCAGAGGCTTTTATTTTCCCCTTCTTAGAACTTTTATTTCATCACCAAATAATAAATAGATCGAAGCAGATTTAATTTTAATTTCTTTTATCGGAGTATCAAACTTTTCAGCAATTAGTATCTCTTGAATTCCTTCTGTCGTCAGTTGGAATAATTTATCATTGCTGGCCAAAAACATCTTTCCATCATGAAATCCGAAATCGTTAATCCGATTTTCATTTAGCAAAATTTCTCTCATTGGAGTTCCAAATTGATCGAATACTTTTATTTTGTATCCATCGAGTACGTAAACTTGTTGATTTGCATCGGCCCTTATCTTTGTTGGATTATTCAGAAAAATATCTCCAGATTCGAATCCACCGAAAATTCGTTCTACTTTATTAAATCCATTGAGTTTAATCACGCGTTTGTTTTTACTATCGAGTATGTATAAATCACCAAGTGTGGAAAGATCGATTGAAATTGGGTATTCAAGTTTAAAGGAAGTCAGTTCTCTTTCGGAAATAGAAAACTTCCCGATGAAATTCAAATCTTTATCAAACTTTTGAATTCGGTGATTTCCATAATCTGCTGCGAAAACTTCAAGTTGAGTGGCGTAGACAGCCCTTGCATCATCGAACAATCCATCAGACCATCCATAACCTCCAATCGTTTTAATGATTCTACCATTGCGACTTAATTTTATAAGTTCATTATTTTTATTATCGATCACATAGATCTGGTTCAAATCGTTAATACTGAATGAGGAAACAGTAGTCGGAAGTGAAATTGTTCTCTCAATAAAATATATTTCTGGTTGCGATTGATTAGATATTTGCGCAAGTAAAAATATTAATAACTTTATAAACATAATTCATCAGCGGTGATAAACTTCATTAAATTATTAAACATTTGGATTAATTAAAAGCTGAATCGTGAATGACCTCAAATCCTATAATAAAGACTTGAATAATTAACTGTGGAGTTGATTCAATATCAGCAAATAAGAAATTTTCAGGCAGAGATGAAAATACCGAATAACATATATGTCGTGTGGATTTGTTTAATTCATCTTTTAAGCTGATTCATCGGTTTTAAAAATTTTTAGCTGAGGAAGTTCTGTCTAAAAAAGAAAAGAAACTTAACCGCAATAAAGAAAAGAAGAAGAACGCTGCAAAAACCGAAAACAATGCAAAGAAAGAAAATAATTCTATAACTGATGTTAAGAAAAAGTTAAACAAAAAATTTTACGAAACAGAACTTAAAAAACTTAGCGTCGAGCTGGTGAAACTTCAAGAATGGGTTAAGCATAAGGGGATGAAAATTGTTATTATCTTTGAAGGGCGTGACGCTGCTGGAAAAGGTGGAACGATAAAAGCGATGACACAATATTTGAATCCTCGTGTATGCCGGGTTGTAGCATTGGGCACTCCGACAGAACGCGAAAAAACTCAATGGTATTTTCAGCGTTATGCTGCACATTTGCCAGCATCGGGCGAGATTGTATTTTTCGATAGAAGCTGGTACAATCGTGCAGGTGTTGAAAGAGTTATGGGATTCTGTACCGAAGCTGAATACAGAGAATTTCTGCGCTCGTGTCCGGAATTTGAACGAATAATTATCCGATCCGGAATAATTTTGATTAAATACTGGTTCTCTGTAGGCGATGAAGAACAAGAAAGCAGATTTCAAAAAAGAATTGATGATCCAACAAAACACTGGAAACTAAGTCCAATGGATTTAGAATCACGTGCTCGGTGGATGGAGTATTCTAAAGCGAAAGATGAAATGTTCGCGTACACTGATATTAAACAAGCTCCCTGGTATGTAGTCAATGCTGATTTGAAACGCCGTGCAAGATTAAATTGTATTTCGCATTTACTAAGCATTATTCCGTATAAAGAAATTAAACATGATGTTGTAAAGCTGCCGCAAAAGCAGGAGATGAAAGGATACATCCGTCCACCAATTACTGATCAGACTTTTATTCCAGAAGTATATTAATTCTATGAAACAGATTTAATATCCTGTTGAGTTCATGTATTTGCTTTCATTAAATTTTTTAAAGATATTCACAAGAGTAATTACTCAATTGATAAGTCTCTGAATGTTCTCTTAAATAATTTTGCACTCTGCAATTTGAAATTTTAATTGCTTTGCCCTGTGGTGTAATTGGCAACACGTCTGACTCTGGATCAGAAAAGTCTAGGTTCGAGCCCTAGCAGGGCAGCAAGAATTTTGTTGGAGGGAATATGAGTACCGTATTGAATCATTTGAATTACTATCGCTTACCTTGGAATCTTGCCGACAATTCAATTTCCTGGCTTGAACCAACCTTTAACTGTAATCTTGCCTGTGATGGCTGTTACCGTCGAAACGAGAACGACAGTCACAAACCGCTCGAAGTCGTGAAAGAAGAGCTTAAAGTATTTACACGCCTTCGTAAGTGTGACGGTATTTCGATAGCCGGCGGCGATCCATTGACGCATCCAGAAATCGTAGAAATTGTCCGTATAATAAAAGAGATGAACATCAAACCGATAATCAATACAAATGGCGGACTCCTCACAAAAGAACTTTTACTCGAATTAAAAAAAGCCGGCGTGTTCGGATTTACATTTCACATCGACAGTAAGCAGGGCAGACCTCACTGGAAAAAGAAAAATGAGCTTGAGCTTAATGAACTCCGTTACCATTTCGCACGAATGGTAGCCGATGCGAAAAACATTTCCTGTGCATTCAATGCGACGGTTTATGAGGACACGCTTCAATACATTCCTGAATTAACGAAGTGGGCTCAAAAACATATCAACATTGTTCAGGTGATGGTCTACATCATTTACCGTGCTGTTAATAATGATAAAGTCGACTTTTATCTCGGTCCGAAAAAAATCGATATGGAACAGCTTGTGTACAATGAAGAAGTGGAAGAAAGAGTTGATATTAAAGCGCAGGAGTTAGTCGATGTAATCAGAAAATTATATCCTGAATTTGAACCTTGTGCATATTTGAACGGTTCAGAGCAGGCTGATTCGTTCAAGTGGCTGCTGACAGGACGGATCGGCACGCCGGATAAAATTTACGGTTACGTCGGAAAGAAAGGAATGGAGATTGTGCAGACATTTTATCATTTGTGGAATGATAAATATCTCGCTTACGCTCACCCGAAAATGACCCGAACGGGAAGATCGATGCTTCTCTTAGGATTAATGGACAAAAGCTTAAGAAAAGTCGCTGCCAATTATCTGAGGAATCCTTTCAATATTTTCAAGAAATTATTTTATCAGACTGTGTTGATAATTCAACCCGTTGATTTTCTAGATGACGGAAGACAGAACATGTGCGATGGTTGTCCCGACATAACTGTTTGGAATGGTAAGCTCGTTTGGTCGTGCAGAATGGAAGAACAGATAGCTTTCGGTCACAATGTTAGGACATATCCCAAAGATTTTTTAAATTAAAACCGAACTTTTACATTTTGCATTATCTATTAGTAATTATACATTATTAATTATTCATTATACATTATATTGGCGCGTTCGTCTAGCGGTTTAGGACGCCGCCCTCTCAAGGCGGAGATCGCGGGTTCGAATCCCGCACGCGCTACTAAGGTTTTGTAAAAAAGTAATTCTATGATTAGTTCGTTTTTTATACTGAAATTGGATGGAAAAACGAAGTTGTGCGTTGTTATAATAGTTGTGTGCTATGCTAAAAATTACCTATCAACACAAATGCAAACTTAATTTTGATTAACTTTACCGCAAAAAAAATGACCGTTGCAACAAAAGAAAGAATTGCCGACCCGAACAAACTCCCCTTTTTACAAGCACAGACCTTACAAAAAATTTATTTTGACTTGTTTGAGCAGAAAAAGACAACCATTGAAGAACTATCTGAATTAACTGATTATCCCAAAGACAGTAAAATTCTTGCAGATGCTATTGACGCCCTTGTTGAAAAAGGATTTTTATACGGAAATTTACTTTCCGGATTTAAAATTCCTGAACATTGTTTAGACCTGTTTTCCAAAATCGTAAAGAAGAATGACTATAAGCACAAAAAATATTCTACAAACATTTTCCAATTTACAACTCCCGACAATTTTGCACCGTTACTTTTTGAAGACGAGCAAACTATAAGCGAACTCAATAAATACGGTGTAGTTCATAAATGGTATGACTATTTGGAAGATTTCCCTTTTTCGCTTATTGAAGACAAAATTAAGGAATACAAGATTAAACCGAACTCATTGGTAGTTGAACCGTTTGCTGGCAGCGGGACAACTTGTATAGCAGCAAATTTATTTCATTGCAATGCTGTCGGCTTTGACGCAAATCCTTTAATGACTTTTATTTCAGAAGTAAAAACCACTTGGGATGTTGATTTGACGGTTTTCAAAAAGCAAGTTGTCAAAGTCGCAAAACAATTTTTAGACAAAATTCACGACTATGATTCTCTGAAATTAAAAAAAGGATTTTTGGAAAATATGCCTAAAAAGGAACTCAACCAATGGTTAAGTCATTCGCTCCAAAAAGAAGTGAATTTGCTGAAAAATATCGTTGATGAAGTTGCTGACAAAAAAATCAGAAATCTTTTATTGCTCGCCATATCAAAGTCCTGTTTAGACGCTTCGTATGTTTCATTTTGTCCCGGAACTACTTTTTATCCTTTCAGAGAGAAAGAGGAATTTTGGGATTTGTTCACCAAAAAAGTAATTCAAATCCACAATGATTTGGAGAAAGTTCAAAAACATAATCATTATGGAAAATCCAAACTGCTTAATGATACTTGTCTGAACGCTTCAAAATACATTAAGCCCGATACCATTCACTTTATTATTACTTCCCCGCCATATCCGAATGACTTGGAATACACCCGACAAACACGACTTGAAATGTATTTGCTGGACTTTGTAAAAAATATGAATGATGTTCAGCAAATCAAAAAGAAAATGGTCAAAGGCAGCACAAAATTAATTTTCAAAGAAAGTAACTCCGAAACTTTCACGCAAAAATTTAAGGATGTTAAAATTGTTTCGGACAAAATTTACGAACAAACAAAAGATAAAAACTGGGGTTTTGATTATCCGCGAATGGTGAGAGAATACTTTGGCGATATGTATTTGTGCTTAAAAGAATTTTTCCCGTTGATGAAAAAAAATGCACACTTTCTTTTGGTGGTTGGCGACCAAACCGTGAAAGGCGTTTATATTCCTGTTTGCGACATTTTGATTGAAATGGGAAATGAAATCGGATATAAAAATTGCCGAAAAGAACTTTTCCGAATGAGAAGAAGCACGGGACACAATGTTTTACTCCCCGAAGAAATTGTAATACTTGAAAAATGAATCCAAACGAAATTTTTACCTATCCTGTTGAAAATAAATCGACAGAAGCAACCAATGCCGTTAAGAAATATTATTGCAGATTTCTTGAAAACAAATGCGATAAACAAAGTAGAACCATTAAATACCCAATGGGCGTTTGTTCTGTTAATCACAGCGGAGCAAAACCAATAATATGCCCTCACCGTTTTTTAGAAAATAATCTGGTTTTCAAAAATGCCTGCAATGCTGCTTTTGGCGACACCAATAATGTTCTTCTCTTTTCAGAAGTGAAAATTGACAATGTGGGAAGTTTTGATTTTGTATTGGTAAAGCACAAAACGATTAGCAATAAAGTGGATGATTTCTGCATTGTTGAATTTCAATCTGACTCCACAACCGGAACTGGAAAATTAGTTGAAGCATTGAAAGATTTTATGAAAGGAAAAGATGTTTTGCAAAATAGATACCGCTTCGGAATGAATACTTACAACACCATAAAGTTGTCCTACATTCAAATGTTAATCAAGGGACAAGTAATGGAAAAATGGAACAAAAAGATTTTTTGGATAATGCAGAAATTCGTTTATGACAATATGGTAAATCGTTTTCGTCTTTCAGATTTGGACTACAATAACAATCATTCAACCCAATACAACACTTACGATTTGGTTAGAAATCAAAACATTTATAATCTTCAACTAACAGACAAAAAATCAACGACCATTGCGAATTTACTGAAAGCATTTACTCACCAGCCGACACCAAGTTTGGACGACTTTGTGAATGTCTTGCAAGAGAAAATAAAATTAAAACTGGGTCTGACAATAGAATGAAAAAAGCACAGCACACAACAAAAAGATTAAAGAAAATATTTTTTTGCGGGGCTGACGAGCAAGTTCAAATAATTTTCTTTTGTGCGGTGCGACAGTGACGGATTTTCAAACCCCGCAAAAAAATACTTCGTTAATCCCTGACCGTTATATGCCATGCCGCGCGTGTTTGGCATTTGGTAAATCAGAAAGGTGTCAACGTCGTTTGTATATTTTTCGACGGTGACCAATTGCATGTACGATGATTATTCTTTTAGATCTAAGGATTTCAAAAATAATTCGGTATGAACCTTCACGCAGTTTGTGCAAACCGCTTAATTCACCTTTGAGGGGAAACAATTTCGTCGAGTCGACATTTAACGATAACCATTCAAGCCGATCGACGATTCCTTTAGCAATAGTACGATCAAGCTTTTCAAGCTCTTTAGAGGCGGGCTTGAGTAGTCAGACAGAATACAACTATATACCCAGATGCTTACGAATGGAAGATAGCTCAATGCCTCTTTCACCTTTTTCTATAGCACGTTTTTGCCGTAGGAGTCGTTTGCGTAAATTCTGCTTCATGGTGAAACCATCATCGGGGTCACCAAACAACTCGACAAACTTCTGTTCGACAACAATGGATAAACAGATATTAATTACTGGAGTATCTTGCGTTGGAAAGACCACGATAGGTAAAATATTAGCAACGAATTTAGGATATAATTTTTATGATTTAGATATGGAAATTGAAAAGTATTTTAAAACGAGTATTGAAAAATTACAGCGCCAATTCATATCGATGTATTCATTTCGAGAAGAAGCATCCAAAGCATTAATTTATATATTAGGAAAAAAAGAATCTAAAAATTGTATCGTAGCCCTTTCACCTAGTGGTTTGATGGGCGCATATTTGAGAGTAATAAAAAAAGCTAATGCAATCACAATTGTAATAAGAGATAAACCTGAAAATATTTTAAAGAGAATCGAATTTTATGATATTGATTCAAAAAGAATTGAAAAGAAATTAAATCCTATAGAAAATGAATATTATTTGAAGGAGATAAAAAAAGGAATAACATACTTTAAACCAAGCTATAAAAAAGCAAATATGCAAATAGATATTGATGGGCTAAATGCAGTTGAAGCAGCAAATAAAATAGAGCAGAAAATAAAAGAATATGAAAGAGGCCCTGCTATCAGAAATAAAACCTGAAAGGTACAGCCGAAGCACACAGCGCACAACACGGCAAGGGTGCTCCACTCCTTTGTCGCTCCGGCCTTCGGCACATGCCCTTCGGGCACGTAACCCGTTGCCGGAAAGTTGTCCACAATTGTCACATTAGCATAAATATTTGAAAAGAAAATGGATTCAAAAAAGTTTAAATATCATCATTTAGGGATCCCAACAAAAACACCGATTGAGGGCGAAGTGTATTTGAAAGAATGAAAAAATAATAGTGATCAAGAAACGGATAAATGAAAACTATGTTAACATTCGAGCGAGATGCTTTTTCGACGCACCCAATGCGAGCAGGGAGCGAACGAGCAAATCAAGAGAAACGGACGGATCGCCGGTTTCCATTTTTGCGACCCTCGATTGACTGGATTTCAATAAGCGAGCTACTTCCTCTTGGGTCAAGTTCTTGTTTTTTCGATACTCTCGGAAGTTCTTGCTTAAAGCAAGTTTAAGTTCAACAAACGCGGCTTCATCGGGCGTAAGGTTAAGAAAATCTTTTGCGGTGCCGACCTTCCATCCGTTTGCTTTTAAACGTTTGCGTTTTTCAGTTTTCATAATTTTGTTCTCCTTGTCACAATGATTCATACATTCTAAGACGACGTTTACAAGTTTCGATCACTTCTTGCGGTGTTTTGTGCGTCTTCTTGTCAAACAATTCGAGAATAATTATAGCATCTTCATCAATGCGATAGATGATACGCCACGTTTTGTTTTCGTCATTTAGTCTTAATTCATGGCATCGAGTACCAATTGTTTGCATCGGGCGGGAATGAGGAAGTGAAATCGTTTTTCCTTGCTGTAACATGCGAAGCAAGTAGCCAGCCTCAATTCGTGCATTGCTTGAAAATGGCGGCGTCTTTATTTCACCGTGCAGCCAAACGAGTGGTTTCTCGCCTTTGTTCATCCAAAACAAATATATGTCATTATTGACATAGAGTCAATTGGAACCAATGATTTGCCATGGTCGTTGCTCTTACTAACAATTACTTATTTATTTAAAAATAAATTATGAAAACTATGACATGCAGGGAGTTAGGCCGGGCGCGTGAAATAAAATTTCGTGCAAATACTTTCGAGGAGATTGCGCAAATGAGCAAGCAGCATGGAATGGAAATGCTTTCAGGAAGGAGAAAATGGGCATCTTCAAGAAATGAATGAAATGAAAGAACTCATGAAGGATCCAGATTCTATGGCTGCATGGTTTGAAAGTAAGAAGAAGGAATTTGAAGCACTACCCGATAATTAACAAAATGGTAGAATTTTAAATTAAGAACCGACTTAACTCCGTGTGACTTAATCGCTTAATGGTCTATTTCAGTAAAACCCAAATGCAATTTTGATTAAGTGATCACTGCTGAGAATCGTTTTATGAACCAAAGACAGAAAAAATAATACAGCGTGGTTCTAGAATTTATTTTTCTTTCATAACTTAGTCTATGAAGACCACGGATTTCTCACAATTTCCAAATTTGTTCACAAAAAATTTTCAACTCCGACAGCTTAGGAATGATGATGCGAATGAAATTTTTGCCATTCGTTCTGATGAAGGAATTGCAAGATTTCTTGATCGACCTTTAGCGAAATCTATCGATGATGCCAGCCAATTCATTCAAAATATCAATTTGGGTATCTCGAACAATGAGCTGATCTATTGGGCAATTACACTTAAAGAAGCGAATAATCTGACCGGTACAATTTGCATTTGGAAGATTAATCCTCAGCAGGCAAAAGCTGAGATCGGATTTGAATTGCTTCCAGCTCATCAAGGAAAGGAGTTATGCAGGAAGTAATTCCTGTTGTACTCGATTATGGATTTACTAATTTAAAATTAGAAACTATTGAAGGCGAAGTTGCACCTGGTAATGTGAAGTCAATTAGACTTCTGCAAAAATTCGGATTTAGATTTAAAAACACTTTCATTAAGACCGATATTTATATATTAAATTCTATCAATGATGGCAGTTAAGATTAAGTTTACTATAATATATTTTTTCTTCAAATTTGAGTTGTGAAATCAAAAGAAAAATATTTTGATGAGGATAGAAATAGAAAGATTCTCGAACGGTTGGAAAAACAATATCCAGACTCGGAAATTAAATTAGAATTTAATAATCCCTTCGAACTGTTAATTGCAACAATTCTTTCTGCTCAATGCACAGATGAACGGGTAAACATCGTTACAGAAAAACTGTTCAAGAAATTGAAAACACCTTTGGACTTTGTTAAAATCTCAGATGACGATTTAGAAAAAGAAATTTTTTCAACCGGATTTTATAGGCAAAAAGCTAAAAACATTAAAGCCTGCTGTAAAGAATTGATAGAGAAACATAGCGGAAATGTTCCTTCAGAAATGGATTCATTGACGAATCTACCTGGTGTAGGAAGAAAAACAGCATCGGTTGTGCTAGGAAACGCATATAACACGCCGGCGTTTGCAGTTGATACACATGTTAAAAGGCTTGCAAATCTTTTTCACTTCGTAGATAGCGAGGAACCGGAAAAGATTGAATTTGAATTAATGAAAATCGTACCAAAGAAAGAGTGGGTAAAAACTTCGCATAGAATTGCAAATCATGGTAGGAATATTTGCAGCGCAAAGAAACCGAAGTGTGAAATTTGTTTTCTGAATGATATATGCCCGTCGGTAAATGTATAATGTATAATGAATAATTTATAATCTAAAATAAGAAAAGAAATTTTTGGGAATAATTAAATGAACCGAGAGCAAGCAATTGAAATTCTATTCGAATACACAAAAAGTGAAGCTTTAAGAAAGCATGCCTTTGCAGTCGAATCCTGTATGATTGAATATGCAGAAAAATTTAATGAGGACAAAGAAGAATGGAGTGTAACAGGAATCCTTCACGATTTTGATTACGAAATGTATCCTACAGCTCCAGAACATCCAATGAAGGGGACTGAGATTCTAACCATGAAAGGAGTTAGCGAAAAGATTAGGCGTGCGATACTTGGTCATGCATCATATACTAATGTTCCGCGGGATACTTTGTTGTCAAAGACACTTTTTGCATGTGATGAGCTTGCGGGTTTCATCACTGCCGTTGCATTAGTCAGGCCGAATAAAACTGTTGAAGAAGTTGAAGTCAAATCCGTACTCAAGAAGATGAAAGATAAAGCATTTGCTCGAAATGTGAACCGAGAGGAGATCATCCAAGGTGCACAAGAATTAGGGATCGAACTGAATGAGCACGTTCAATTCTGCATCGATGCCATGAAGAATAATAAGGAAGCACTGGGTTTATAGAAACATTTCTTTGGTTTTTATGTTAAATGACTTGACAAAACTTCCAAAAAGTAATTATATTTGCACGGAACAAAAAAGGAAAATGACTATTTAATTTCTTTACAGTATAATTCAAACTAAACTAAGCAACTGAAATAGGAATGTATTGTAAGGAAATTAAAAAGGGGAACCGGGTGTTCATAAATTTATGAACAGTCGGTTTTTTTTATTATGAATAAATTAATCTTTCTCCCAGTCTTATTCGTTATCCACATCTTTGCAGGCACAATCAATGCAGCCGATGACATTAAGATTTTGCTTTCTTCTTCAAGAGGAATAACTTTTGAGTTTACTCCGCAATACGTTGAAGACATTAGCAAATTGGAAAGTAAACGCACGGAGATTCTTCCCATATTTAGGAAAGCATCCAATGCGGATTTTAGAAACGCCGGTTCATTGGATTATCGTTACCACTCACAAAATATAGGTCTGCAGTCGCTTTACGGTAATGTTGTGTCGATTATTTCAACTGAGTTTATGGATATTCATGGTGCAAGACTTAAAACTGTTCCTTATCTGGTTTATGAGAATGGATTCTTAACCGAGAGTGAAATTGCATCAGCCTCATTCCAACCAAATTTAACCTACATACCAAATATAGCTCAATTAGACGAAGTCGGCTTTCTTAGAGATCAAATTATTGGAACAATTAAGATTTTTCCCTACCAACAGATTACCGCACAAAATCTTGTTCGTATTTTCAAAAAAATTGTAGTACAGATAACATATGGTGCGATGAATCCTGATTTACAGTTTGTTGGGAAACCAGCATTCGTAGTAGATGACCTTCTGAACTCAAACGTTGCTTGGAATTGGACTTTTACCAATCGAAATCAAAGTCTTCAAAAAGTTACAAATAGTCTCCTCAGCAGCGGCAATTGGTATAGAATCAAAATCACCGATGAGGGCATTTACAAAATGGACAATGCCTTTCTTAAATCTAAAGGTATTGAATTGAGCGGTGTTGATCCCCGCACAATAAAAATATTCAATAACGGCGGCAGAATGCTCGACGAGCGTCCGGAACAGCCGCGTACGACTGATCTTGTTGAAAATGCAATTCAAGTAATCGGTGAAGCGGATGGTAAGTTCGACAATGCCGATGCGATAATATTTTATGGACGCGGCACAAAAAGCTGGGAATACAACAGCTCAGCAAAAACTTTCTCTCACTACTTTCACAGTTATTCCGATAACAATTATTACTGGCTGACATGGGGCGGTTCAAATGGAAAAAGAATGGAACCGAAACCTTCTTCTCCAGACCCAATAACTGATGTTGTAACTTCTACTACCGGTTTTGTGTTAAATCATGAGTTCAAAAAGAAAGTTTCAAAAACCGGTCGTGAGTGGTTCGGTGATGAATTTAATGATAGAACTAATTATCGAGTTTACACGAACAAACTGCCTGGATTAATTCCGAATCAAACTATTTCCTACAAAGTTAACGTACTTTCTCGTGCACCAACTTTGGTAACATTTTCAGTTGAGGAGAATTCTTCACTTCTCGGAACTATTCAGGTCTTACCAATTTCGCTGGACGACGGAATTGGGTATTATGCAAAAAAAGCAACACAAAGCTTTACACGAAATTCAACTTTGCCTGATAGTAGAAGTGTATTGAGACTCACGTATAATGTCACAGACCCTGTTGCTAACGGTTATCTCGATTATTTCGAAATTCTTTATCCACGATCTTTAAGTGCCGAGTCGGATAAAATAATGTTCTTCTCTCCACTAAAAACCGCAGTCAACGAATATCGGGTTGGAAACTTCAGCAGCAGCGAAATCGCTGTTTATGATGTTACGAATTTCAGCGGAGTAAAATTTATAAGCGGCGGATCTATCAGCGGTATGCAGATCAACTTTAAAGCTAATGAAGATGAAAATAATCCATCACGATACTTTGCAGTCGGTAAAAACGGTTATACCTCACCAGTTGAGGTTATAAAAATCAGTAATCAAAATCTGCACGGCTCAATCGAGGGGGCTGAGTTCATCATCATCACACCATCCGAATTTAAATTTCAGGCGGATAGATTGAAATCTTATAAAGAATCCCGTAAACGCCAACCATTAAAAACTTCGGTCGTGAAGCTT
>CAZNDS010000003.1:27227-31018 GCA_964571865.1 uncultured Ignavibacteriaceae bacterium
ATCAGAGATTTCTTGCGATTCGCTTATCAAAATTGGAATATAAAACCTGTGTACGTTCTTTTATTCGGCGATGGTGATTACGATTATAGAAACATTGAAGCTTATGGAAAAAATTTCATTCCACCCTACGAAACTGAAGAAAGCTTATTGATAATTGGCAGCTATCCCACCGACGATTATTACGGAAGAATAATTGGAAATGACCTTAATGTTGATTTAGTTATCGGAAGGATAACTTGTCGTTCCGCTGAAGAAGCTAAAACTGCTGTTGATAAGATTATTAATTACGAAACGACCCAAGATTTTGGTCAATGGAGAAATTTAATTACCTACGTCGCGGATGATGGAAAAACGACTAAAGGTGATGATCGTGATTTGCACACTTCTCAAACTGAACTGTTATCCCGTGGTAGTGCAGCTTCTCCGAAACATTTTGATAAGAAGAAGATTTACTTAATTCAATACCCGACAGTCGAGACTGCAAGCGGGAGAAGAAAACCTGAAGTGAATAAAGCAATAGTCAATGCCGTGAATGAAGGGACCTTAGTTTTGAATTTCATTGGTCATGGGAATCCCGAAGTGTGGACACACGAATTTGTTTTTGAAAAAGCGGTGACTATTCCTCAGTTTAAAAATAAGAGACGCTTGTTCTTCCTATCTGCTGCAACATGTGATTTCGGTGAGTATGATAATCCTGCAAGTCAAAGTTCAGCAGAATTACTTCTCATAAAAGAAGATGGCGGGGCGATTTGCGTGTTCACGTCTGCTCGAGCAGTTTGGTCTTACCAAAATGCCGAACTTAATAAGGAGCTTTTCACGAAAATGTTCAACTGGAGAAATACAAATTCCTCGCAGCCGAGTGTCGGTATGGCGTATTTCCTTACAAAAATGAGACATATTGATGTAAACGATCAAAAGTATCATCTATTTGGTGATCCAACGATTTTTTTGAACATCCCAATTCACACTGCAAGTGTTGATTCTATTAATAGTAAATCTACTAAGACTATTGTTGATATAAAATCGCTTTCCAATACTTCTCTCTCAGGTGTGTTGAAAGATACGACAGGAAATGTTTTAACGGGATTGAACGGGGAAGCTTTGATTACTGTATACGACTCGAAGAGATTTCAAGAAATTCCTGAGTGGCCATATTTTAATGTTAATCCATACCATTACGGCGGGATTGAACTCTCTGGAGGAATAATTTTCCGCGGAAGAAGTATGATCAGAAATGGAGCATTTAAATCGGATTTTGTTGTACCAAAAGATGTTTCTTATGAGGGCAATCAAGGTAAGGTGACAGTTTATTTCAATAGTACTGCTGAGGATGGCTTCGGAATGACAGAAAATATAAAAGTCGTTGCAGCAGATACAATTAACATTACAGATAAGCTCGGTCCTCGAATTGAAATCTTTTTTGATAATGATGCTTCGGCAGGTGCATATCTTGTCAGCACTTCACCTCTTCTTATTGTTAAGCTTGAAGACGATACCGGGATTAATACAACCGGAACTGGTATTGGCCACAAGATGGAAGCTGTTTTAGATGGGGACATCAGTAATCCAATTGATTTGACTAATTACTTTCAAGGTGCGTTAGATCAGGGAAATAAAAAGGGTGAAGTGAAATATCAATTGAGTCAAATTGCTCAAGGTTCGCATCAATTGAAGGTCACTGCTTGGGACGTGTTCAATAATCCAACAACTTCATCTATAAACTTCGAAGTGGTTGGTGATAATATTGTCACGATTAGAGATATTTTCAATTATCCAAATCCTACATCCGGAAGCACAGTCTTCACATTCCAGCATAATTTAGATAAGCCTGTAAATTATACAATAAAGATCTATACAATTGCAGGCCGACTTATTCAAACAATCGAAGGCAATAATATTTTAGAAAAATTTGTTAAAGTTCCATGGGATGGACGTGATGCTGAAGGAGATCAACTCGGGAATGGTGTTTATTTATATAAAATTATAGTAAATTCGCTCAATAATAATTTCAAAAACGAAGCGATAGGTAAATTAGCAATAGTAAGATAATAGTTTTAATCATCGGAGGATATAAATTAAGATGAAGATATCATCAAAAATATTGATCATTGTTGCACTCGCAGGATTATTTTTCCAAACAAATTCGGCTTTTGCACAAGGCGAAGCTGCAGTACCATTTTTATTATTAGCACCGGATTCACGCGCTGGCGGTATTGGTGAATCAGGCTCAGGTTTGGCTGATAATTCTGCAGCTATTTTCTGGAATCCAGCTGGAATCGCATTTTTAGACGGCACGGAATTAAGCATTACACACTCAAATTGGCTTCCGCAATTTAAGCTCGATCTGTTTTATGATTATTTAACGTTTCGACATTATTTGCCGAGCATTGGAGGAAGCATTACTTCAAGTGTGACTTATATGAATTATGGCGAGTTCGTTCGAACCTCATCAATCAGTCCTGATCCAATTGGAACATTCCGATCTTTTGACGCTGCACTGACGTTTGGATATGCTACAAAACTTTCTCCGTCATGGGGACTTGGTGGAAATCTTAGATTGATCCACAGCCGGCTTTCTGATAAAGGTACAGAATTAGAAGAAGGTAAAGGCGTTGCTACCACAGTTAGTTTCGATATTGCAGGAATGTGGAGACCGCAGAATCTTCCAATTCCATTAATTGGAAATCTTGGGAAAAAGCTGAGCGTTGGAGTGAACCTGAGTAATATCGGTCCTAAAATTTATTACATAGATCGGGAACAAGCTGATCCAATTCCAACAAACTTCAGACTTGGAATGGCAGTGCGCTTGCTCGATGTAGATTACAATTCACTTACCTACACAGTTGACTTTAGCAAATTGCTCGTTGATAAAGGCAAAGCATTCAGAGGAACTGTTGACACTACAGGTACAGCTCCCAAGAGAAAAGAATTTTACGAAACGATATTCACTGCCTGGGCAGATCAACCGTTTAGAGAAGAACTCCGCGATATCGTGACTTCTATGGGACTCGAATATTGGTATGGTGTCCCCGGTGATTTTATGTTTGCAGTTCGTGCAGGATTCTTTTACGAAGATCCCGATTATGGAAACAGAAAATTCATCACACTTGGTGCAGGAATCCGATACAGCATGTATGGATTTGATTTCAGTTATATTACAACTTCAGTATTTAAAGGTATGGAAAATCATCCATTAGCTGAGACGCTTCGTTTCACATTGCAGATTGGTTGGGGTTCGATCCTAAAACCATCTAAAGGATTTCCTTCAGGATTATAACAATTGAGTTCATTCAGTTAATAAGAAAGTCATGTCCATTATTGCGACATGACTTTTATTTTATATGGTGTCTCTCATTGATAGGTTCTTCAAAAAGTATATTGAAATGAAAAAATTATTATTTCTTATTCTCCTTATCGCTTTCGATTTAGTGAATTCACAGACTCTTATTCAAAAAATCAATCCCTCTCCTGAGATTTATCAGCCGAAAACTTTTATTCAAGATTCGGTTGTCTATGATCTGCTTGCTGTGATGGTAGAATTTGATACAGATAAAGATGCCGCAACTTATGGTAATGGTAAATTCGGTTCCCACTACACAAAAGACTATGGGAATAGAATTATTGATCCTCTTCCACACGATAAAAATTACTTCGAAAATCATTTGACATTCCTTTCAAATTATTACCGAAAAGTTTCAAATGGAAAAGTTATTGTTAGGTTTCACTTGCTCGAAAAGATTGTCGAGCTGCCAGAAGTAATGAGCAAATATTCTCCCCCCGCAGGTTCAAAC
>CAZNDS010000004.1:0-29727 GCA_964571865.1 uncultured Ignavibacteriaceae bacterium
GACGAATCTATCATCGAACGTGCAAAGCGAAGTAAGTTTGTAAATCGAATCAGCTTCTTCTTTTGTGCAGTCTGCTTCGGTAAGCATTTTTTCTGCAATGCTCATTGGAATGTCACCGACCGTTAATGCTCTTCTATAAGTTCGTACTGCTTTTTGTTTCTTTAGCGCATACAAAACTTTCCCTTGATGGCCGGCGCCGAATAAATTTCCTAGAAACTGCAACGGAACTCTTGATTGCTCGATATCGTGGAAAAAGTTATCCGAGACACTATGCACAGTATCATTATTTTTATTTGCCATGACCGGAGACATCGGTGGAACATAGAACAACATCGGCAAAGTTCTAAATTCAATATGCGGAGGAAGTGCAATTTTCCACTCTTTCACGAATTTATAAATTGGAGAAATCTGTGCAGACTCGATAACTGAATCGTGCACTCCATTTAACCTCGCGTATTTAATTACTTCAGGATCGTGAGGATTTAGAATCATCGATCTGTGCGCATCGATCAAACTTTCATTTGGAGAGTTTGCGATTTCTTCAATCTTATCCGCATCATAAAGCAGTACACCCAAATATCTGATACGTCCGACACAAGAATGAAAACATGCGGGTGCTTGTCCGGTTTCCAATCGCGGAAAACATAAAATACACTTTTCAGATTTTCCAGTTGACCAATTGTAAAACGACTTTTTGTATGGACAGGCTGCGATACACTGACGCCATCCTCTGCATCGTTTCTGATCGATCAATACAATTCCATCTTCGCCTCTTTTATATAACGCACCTGATGGACATGATGCAACGCAAGCCGGATTCAAGCAGTGATTGCAGATTCTGGGAAAATAAAAGAAAACCAATCTCTCAATTGCAAAAAGCTGCTGTCTTTGTTCTTCTGTTAATCCTTGCAGATTAGGATCGTTCTCGGCATAAACGGGGGAACCTCCGAGGTCGTCATCCCAATTTGGTCCGGCTTCAACGTTTATGTACTCACCCGTTACCATCGAAATAGGAATTGCTGTCGGCTGGTCGCTTCCTTCTGGAGAGTTGAAGAGATCTTCGTACTTGTATGTCCATGGTTCGTAGTAATCGTCCATACTCGGCATGGAAGGATTATGAAAGATATCCGTTACAGTACGGGACTTTGTAATTGATTTTAATTTTATCGATCCGTTTTTCTTCTCCCAGCCGCCGCGGTATTTTTCTTGATCTTCCCATTTCGTTGGATAGCCGGTGCCAGGTTTAGTTTCGACATTATTCCACCACATGTATTCCGTACCTTTTCTATCGGTCCAGATATTTTTGCATGCGATGCTGCAAGTATGACATCCGATACACTTATCCAAGTGGAACACCATTGATATTTGTGATCTTACATTCATTGTTTTTCTCCTACCAATTCAATTCTGGAAGTTTACGGACTAAAACATGCGTGTCTCTGTTACAGCCGATTGGTCCCCAATAGTTGAAGTGATATGTAAATTGTCCATACCCGCCAACCATTAAGTTTGGTTTCAGTCTTGTCCGAGTTAAACTGTTATGCCCGCCGGCACGCCGATTATTCCGAAGCGGCGATTTCGGTACTGAGTAAGTTCGTTCCGGTGAATGATAAATAATACAAATTCCCCGCGGGATTCTTGCACTTACTGCGGCACGGGTCACAACTACGCCGTGATCATTGTGCACCTCGACCCAATCGTTATCGTTGATGCCGAGTTCTGCTGCATCTTTATCGTTCATCCAGAAAGGTTCGACACCGCGGGAAAGAGTTGTCATTCTTTGGTTATCGCCATAAGTTGAGTGGATGTGCCACTTTCCGTGCGGCGTTAGATAGTTGAGCATTTTGGTTTTTCCAGCTTCTTTGCTGAATCGTAAATCGGCATACTGAGTTGGAAGCGGTTTTGGTTTGTATGTCGGCAAGTGTTCGCCAAATTGAATATATCCAGGATGATCGAGATAAAAATGCTGTCTTCCCGTCAAAGTTCTCCATGGAACCAAAGCTTCAACATTATAAGTAAATGGCGAGTAAGCTCTTCCATTTTCAGTTAGACCAGACCACATCGGACTGTTTAAGAGTCTCATCGGTTTGCTTTGAAGCTCTTTGTAGGTGACTTTCACTCCACGATTTTTCTCAACAAGATGAACAAGAGGCAATCCGACTTTTTCTTCCATGTTTTTATACGACCTATATGAAAGTTCGCCATTTGTGACTGTCGCTAATGCGAGTATCGTATCGCAAACATGGATGTCATCTTTCAACGAGGGATAGGTTTTACCATCGAATGAAACTGTTGGACGAGTTTTTATCATTTCATCGTAATGGTCTTCGATGCTGTACTTAGTTCCATGGGCACCTAATCCATTTGCTCTTACAAGCGGACCGAATGAAATATATTGATTGTATAAATTCTTATAGTCTCTATTGACTACAGAAATATTCGGCATTGTTTTTCCCGGAATTGCATCGATTTCATTTTTCATCCAATCTTTGATTTCAGGCTGAGCGATTTCTGCCGCACTATCGTGTGCGAGAGGAGTTACCACAACATCTTTAACCTGTTCTGGAAAATGAGGTCCAACAATTTCAGAGAATTTTTTAGCGATAGCTTTGAAAATATCCCAATCGCTCTTCGATTCCCAGCATGGCGGAACCGCAGCTGAAAGCGGATGGATGAAACTGTGCATATCAGTTGAGTTCAAATCTCCCTTCTCATACCACGTTGCTGCCGGTAAAACGATATCAGAATAGAGGGCAGATGTATCCATTCTGAAATTCAAGTCAACTACTAAATCCAGCTTACCTGAAGGTGCGATCTCGTGCCAGACAACTTCTTTAACAGAGTCTTTAGCGATATCTTCGGCAATTGTGTTGGTATGCGTTCCCAAGTAATGTTTCAAAAAGTATTCGTGCCCTTTGCTGCTTGACATGAGTGCATTGCCGCGCCAAATGTACCAAACTCTCGGCCAGTTAGATTCTGCATCAGGATCTTCAACTGAAAATTTTATCTTTTTATTTTTTATTTGTTCTACAACAAACTTGGAAATTTCTTCATTCGATTTTGAGCCTGCTTTTTCAGCTTCCTGTGCTAGATCCAAGCTGTTCATGTTAAATTGTGGATAGAATGGAAGCCAGCCGTTTTGCACAGCTTTGACTTGTGTATCCATTGCATGTCCCTTTGCCAATGAACCTTGTTTTTGTTTTGCCGGGACGGTGTGATAATCTGTAAATTCTTTTTCGTATCGCCATTGATCTGTGTGAACGTAGTGCCAGCTTGGCGCATTTTGCTGGCGGGATGCAGCATACCAATCTTTTGCGAATGCGATTGCTCCCCAAGGTTCGCCTGGAGCTAATTTTTCCTGTCCGACGTAGTGAGCAAGTCCACCTCCGTTAACGCCAACACATCCACAGAACATCAGAGCATGAATTCCTGCACGATACATTAAATTTGCATGATACCAGTGGTTGATTCCAGCGCCGATGATTATTGTACATTTACCTTTGGTCAGTTCCGCTGTCGTTCCCCACTCACGAGCAAATTGAATAAGATCTTTTCTCCCAATTCCAGTGTATTTTTCAGACCAAGCGGGTGAGAATGAATATTGTTCATCATCATAATCTTTGGGATAATCACCTTTGAGTCCACGTGCAACTCCATATTGAGCCATCAATAAATCGTAAATCGTTGCGACTAAAACTTTTTTCCCATCTGTTGTTTTGATTTCCCTCGCCGGGACTTCTTTATATAGACTTCTTCCTTCGGCGAAATCATCGAAACGTACTTTAACAATTTTATCACTTTTCTTCAGGAAAGTTAATTCTGGATTGATCTCACTTCCGTCTAAACCATCTTTTAAAAGTAAATTCCATTTTCCTTTTTCTTTCCCCCATCTATCTCCGACGCTTCCCATCGGCATTTTAGGTGAATTGGATTTTTCATCCCACATCAGAAATTTCCAATCGCCGTTTTCAACTCCTGCATATTCTTTGATTCTATTAGCACGAATAAGCTGACCTGCTTCATAGCTACCGTCTTCTTCACTCAATTCTACCAGATATGGCGCATCGGTATATTTTTTTGCGTAGTCAATGAAGTAAGGGACTTGATTCTCGTGATGAAATTCTTTCAGCAGAACGTGATTAACTGCCATCCACCAAGCACCATCTTGTCCTGCATTTAATGAAACCCAGTGATCAGCATACTTTGCGACTTGATTGAAATCAGGTGAGAAGACATACATCTTCGTCCCATTATGACGGGCTTCGGCTGCGAAGTGACAATCAGGAGTTCGAGTCATGTTTAAGTTCGAGCCCATCACAGCTAATAATTTTGCATTATACCAATCGGCAGATTCCTGAACGTCCGTCTGCTCTCCCCAGGTTTCAGGAGAGGCGGATGGTAAATCGCAATACCAATCGTAAAACGATAATGAGATCCCGCCCATCAATTGCATTAATCTCGCTCCTGCAGCATAACTGACCATCGACATTGCTGGAATGGGTGAAAATCCTGCGATTCTATCGGGTCCATGTTTTTTAATTGTATGAATATTTGCTGCCGCCATAATTTCAAGAACTTCATCCCAGGTTGTTCTTCGAAATCCGCCTTTGCCGCGTGCTTTTTGCCAGCGCTTTCGCGATTCAGGATTTTCCACGAGAGACTTCCAAGCATCGACTGGATCTTCATGCTCAAGTTTAGCTTTTCTCCATAAGTCCTGCATAGCACCGCGGATATATGGATATTTAACTCTTAATGGACTGTACAGATACCAAGAAAAAGAAATTCCACGTTGACAGCCGCGCGGTTCGTAAGGCGGTATTCCATTTTCTAGCGATGGATAGTCAAGTCCCTGCATTTCCCAAGTTACAATTCCATCTTTCACATGAATCATCCATGTGCAGCTGCCTGTACAATTTACACCATGCGTACTTCTAACAACTTTATCATGCTGCCATCTATTTCGATAAAATTCTTCCCAGCTGCGTAACTTTGGATTGACTTCATCTTTAATCCAGCCAATGGATTGTTTTTTACTCATTTATCGACTCCATTTTTTTTGAAAGGACCATAGGACGCCTTACTGCCCGAAATCGTTTATTCCAAATAACATCAAACATAACAAGTACGATCAGTGCACCTCCAAGTCCAAATAAAATAAAATTTAACCGAGCAGTAGAAGTGTCCTCTGGATTCCTTTGTAATGTGTATTGAAAGTATGCGACGATAGGAAGAATTTCTTCAGGATCAATTGGATGGGTTTTATATACCGATTGCATAGTTGGTGTCGCTGGTGCAGATAGCCATGCTTCAAGAGTTTTTCTCCCTTCGTATCTTTCAAAAACTGTTGTAAGGTCTGGGGCAAGAGTTCCGCCGCCCAAACCGCCAATACCATGAACTGTGTGGCACGAATAACATGCAGGCCCGCCATTGATAAGAGTAACTTTCCCCATAAAAATATCACGGCCGACTTCAATATCCTTTTGGGTGAAAGGACGATCACTTAGTCTTACGCCAACGAATTGAGATTTTTCAAGCTTCGATTCTTCTTCGATTAAGCTGAGCAACGCTTCGGCGCGTGCTCTTGTGATCCCCGGAATTGTCGGCATCAGAGTGCCCTTGTATTCTTTTACTAATTCTACTGCATAAGTATCGCCGGCATCAATTACAGATTTTGGATCTTGGATAAACTTAGTCAGCCAGACTTTGTCTTTTCGCTGAGTAACGTTTTTTAGATCTGGACCTGTTAATCTTCCTCCACCGATTGTGTGACAACTCGAACAATTCAGCTTGAAAAAATCAGATGTCTCTTGTGCAAAATTTGATGCCGGAACTAATACGAGCAGTCCAAAAATTAGACACAAAGATTTGAAGGCAGTATCAACAGCTAACAAATCTTTTTTACTTATGATAAAAATATCTTTTATCATGAAATGAATTCCTTTTCTAATCTTACAAGTGTTGAAATGAATTTCGATTTTGAAGCACATGCTTCGTTTTCTTGTTCCACTTTTTGAAACTTGGTTAGTAATTCACTTTGCTCGTCTTCATTTAAATGCTGATCAGCCATCACAAAAAGTATGTTATCTTCTTTTTGAATATGCTGACGCAAAAGTCCTGCAAAATTTCTTCCGGCTGCCGCTAAATCTTTTAATGCGTACGTATCACCTTCTGCAAAGCGTTCTGCCGCGCCGGTCATTGCATCAACAAGATTACGTCCCTGCGTATGCTCGTATAGCATTACCGCAACGGGTCCCATTTGTTTTGAGAATCCTTTTGTCTCCATTGCTGGAAATAATAAATCTTCCTCTTTGCCATGGTGGCATTTGTCACCGAACTTTTTTATGAATTCTATTATATCAAAGTAAACTTGAGGTTGAACTTGCTCTCCGTTCTCAGATTTTTTAAGAGCTGCCTCTAATACATCTAACATTCTTTCGAGAGCTCTATGTTCTTGTTTTAATATATCTGTTGGTATCATATCGTTCACATTTCTTTTGTTTTAAACATTGTATTTAATTGATCTAATTTTCCGTCTAATTCTTTACTTAACTTTTCAATCGTTTTATTGTTGAGCATTTCAAGAATTGATTTTTTGGACTTACCCCATGCGTCATGAACCGGACAAGGATTTTCATCACAACAGCCCGGAAATCCCAGCACACATTCATTAAGATAAGAATCACCATCGATCGCGCGTACGATATCCATCAGCGTAATTTTCGAAGCGCTGTCTCCGAGTTCAAATCCGCCGTGCTGTCCTTTTTTTGAAATAATTATTCCACTTCGAGTAAGAATTTGCAGAACTTTGCCGAGGAAATGATGCGGGATGTGGAGAGTTTCAGAAATGTCTTTTAGTAAAACAGGCTGCCCATTAGATACTTTAGCTATGTAAAGCACAGATTGAATTCCGTATTCGCAAGATTTACTGAAGATTATAGACATGTTTCAGAATCAGACAATTGGGTCTTTTTATCCTAAATTAAAATATTCAGGTTGCTTTGTCAAGAAAAATTTTGAACTGTCTATCAGGAATTAATAAAACCTAAGAATTCAACTAAAAACTGCTTTGGCAATTGCATCTGCTCGGGATAGGTTTTCTTTTCTTCCAATATCCAGCCACTCGCAATTACCTGATTCAAATGCTTTTATAGTCTGGGAGTTTTCGGATAGCGTCAAATAAAGATCGATCAAAGAAAATTTATCTTCTTCAGGCATAAACTGGAATATTTCAGGTGAAACTATGTGAACGCCCATGAAAGAGAATTCGGATAATTCTCCAATTGGTTTTCTCTTAATTAAGGTTTGTCCCTTTTCTTTTGATTTCCACCCACAGAGATTATTTCCCTCGTCAATTAAAAAATATCTTGTTGTTTTTCTCCTTTGAACTGCAATGGTGGAAAGTGCTTTGGAGTCATTATGAGCTTTCATCATTTTATGTATATTGAGATTAGTTATCACATCGACATTATGGACAAGAAATGGTTCATCATCTCTAAGAAACCATGCTGCCTTTTTTAACCCACCGCCAGTTTCAAGAATATTTTCTTCGATTGAAATTTCAATATTTGCATTTTCCCAATTTTTAGATTTTACAAATCCAATGATTTTTTCGGCTAAGTGATGAACGTTAATGATAATGTCGTTAAAACCAAGAGAAACCAATTTTAGAATCTGCAACTCGATGATTGGAACATTATTTACTTCTATTAAAGCTTTTGGTGTGTTATCGGTGAGTGGTTTTAACCTAGTTCCAAAGCCAGCAGCTAAAATCATTGCTTTCATATAATTGATCAGCGTAAAAATTCGAGTTCGCGGTGCCGTGTTTCAACAGTAATGTCATATTTGGATTTTAGATGTTCGGATATTTTGTTCACACAATAAACTGATCGATGCTGTCCGCCTGTACAGCCGAATGAAACAAATAAATCGGTAAAGTTTCTTTTTTGATAATTCTCTACTGAATGTTCAATCAAACTTATTGTGTGATTGAGAAATTCTTCCATCTCATATTCTTTGTTTAAGAAATCAATTACTTGCTGATCGTTACCGGTTAGTTTTTCATATTCTGGATATCTGCCTGGATTAGGCAGCGACCGGCAATCAAAAACATAACCGCCCCCATGCCCCCGTTCATCCCAAGGAATTCCTCTTTTATAAGAAAAACTTTGGACGCGCACAGTTAATCTCAAATTCACATCGCCAAACTGCCGCAGATAAGAAGATTGAACAAGTTTTTCCCATGCATTTAATAAGGATGGAATTTGAACAGGTAAATCAGCATGCTGGAGAAGCCATTCAAGGTTTTGAATTGCATAAGGAACACTCTTCAAGAAATGCTCTTTTCGTTCATAAAATCCCCTAAATCCATAAGCTCCGAGTGCTTGTGTAATTCTGATAAGAACATATCCATAGTAGAATTGCATAAACTTTTTAGAATTTACTTTAATAAGCTTATCTACCTCATTAATATAATAATTTAGCAATTCTTCCCGGATCTGACTCGGAATATCTGCCTTAGCATCGAATAGCAGCGAAGCAATATCATATTGAAGCGCTCCCTTACGCCCGCCTTGGTAATCAATAAAGTATGGTTCTCCATTAAAGATCATTACATTTCTTGATTGAAAATCTCTGTACAAAAAGAAATCCTGTGGAGCTTCCGACAGAAAATCACAAAACTTTTGAAAATCATCTTCCAATTTTTGTTCATCGAAGGAAATCTTAGCAAGCTTTAAAAAATAATATTTGAAATAATTTAGATCCCACATCATCGATTGTCTATCAAAACTTGGACGCGGATAACAAATCGAATAATCGAGGTCTTTCCCAGCTACTATCTGAAATTTGGGTAATATTCCAATTACCTTTTTATAGAGCTCAACCAGCTTGTCGGAGAAATTTTCCTTCTCACGAGTTTTCACTAAAAATGAGAAAAGAGTTTCATCGCCGAGGTCTTGCTCAAGGTAAATTTGATTGTCAAGATCTTTCAAATAGATTTCAGGAACATTTAGCTTTTTCAACCGGAAATGTTTTGAGAATTCCAGGAAAGCAATGTTCTCGCTTCGGTCAGGATTGTAAACTCCCATTGCAGTTTTGTCTGAGCCGTGAATTCTGAAATATCTTCTATCTGAACCGGAGAGCGGGAGAGGCGAGATTTCTTTTACTGATTCTCCGCACCAGTCAGAGAATAGTTTTAAAAGATTTTGTTCTAATTTCTTATCCAATTTACAACTGCTTTTAGCTTAATTTAAGTTTTTAAGAATAAAGTTGGAAATAAATTATGCCTTGGCTTGGGTCAAACCAGATCAGGGTTGCCAAAAATAAGTTTTATCTATTTCATACAGCATTTAAATTACACTTGAAAAATGATCGATTGAATCAATTTGAAAAACAAAATAAAAATAATCGCAGATTCAAAAATTCCATTTTTGCGCGGAGTCTTGGAGAAGTTCGCAGAAATTTCCTACATCGATCCGATTCATATAACAAATGAAATTGTAAAAGATGCCAATGCGTTGATCGTTAGAACCAGAACCAAATGCGACGCAAAGCTGCTTGAAAACTCATCAGTTAAATTCATCGCAACAACAACAATAGGATTCGATCATATCGATACTGCATTTTGTGAATCAAAAGGAATTAAGTGGATCAATGCACCAGGCTGTAACTCAAGCTCTGTTCAGCAATATATTGCCTCGGCATTACTAAGCATGGCAAAACAACATGATATTCAGCTTAATAAAATGACCATTGGAATCATTGGCGTGGGAAATGTTGGAAGCAAAATTGAAAAGCTTGCAAATATCTTAGGGATGAATGTTCTGCTCAACGATCCGCCGCGTGAGAGAAATGAAGGAAAAACAGAATTCGTTTGCCTCGAAGAATTAATACGGGATTCGGATATCATCACTTTACATGTTCCATTAAATATGAACGGGCTTGACAAAACATTTCACATGTTTGATCAAACTTTATTTGAAATATTTAATACTGAAAAAATTCTAATTAATACTTCACGCGGAGAAGTTATTTCCACAAATGGACTTAAGAACACAATTAAACAGAAAAAGATTACTAAGTGTATTTTGGATGTTTGGGAGAACGAACCGAACATCGATAAAGAACTATTAGAGTTAGTTGACCTCGCTACGCCTCATATCGCCGGATATTCTATTGAAGGAAAGGCAAATGGAATAGCCGCATGTGTGAATGCTTTGAATGACCATTTCAATTTAGGACTTGAAAAAAATTGGTATCCTGATAATCTACCGCCATCCATAAAATATGATGTAATCCACCTGGATTGCGAAAATAAATCTCTCCAAGAAATAATTTACGATTGCATTAATTTCACATATAATATCATGGATGATGATAATCGATTTCGCAATGATTTTATTAATTTTGAATTGCAGCGTGTGAAGTATACAGTAAGAAGAGAATTTAATTATTACAATGTTGCTCTTGCTAATGATGATAAAAGTATTAAAGAAACAATTCATGAACTCGGATTTAAACTAATTGGGTAACGAGAAATAGATTCTCTCCATATTTGCACGGACATTATTGTGGACAATCCGGTTTTAAAAAGAGAATAAGCCGAATGTTCATCGGCTTAGTCATTGAAAAATAATGGATTGGAAGTGAGCGCGGAGCCTGTCCCGATTTATCGGGATGGATTCTTCAGAAGGAATCACTTTGTGAGAACCAACGACCCCTCCGACAAAGTTGGAGTGCTTTACCCCTGAGCTTTCTTGAGATATTCAATCGCCTTGTTTGAATTCTTGAATGACTTTAATTTCAATTCCAACTTTCTCGCTTCATTGATAGATACACATCTCACAGCGATTTCCAATTCCCACTTCTCCTTAGTCCCGGTAAAGCCCTTATGTTTTCTGTTATGTTGTGAAATACGTTGTTGCAGGTTTGACGTTGAACCAATATAGCGTCGTCCCCTATTCGAAATGAGTATATAAACAAAGTGTTGCTTCATAAACAAAAAAACCTTGAAAGTTATCAAGGTTTTATCTTTGTGAGCGCGGGTGGATTCGAACCAACGACCCCCTGCTTAAAAGGCAGATGCTCTACCCCTGAGCTACGCGCCCAACAAAAAAAATAATGAGCAAATTTTGTATCCAAGTTTTCACTTAGGGAGTGCAAAATTAAAAAAAATAGGATACTAATCCAAATATTCGCTCCATTAGTGTATAAATTTTTACCCTTCGTATTAAATATTATTTTACTGCGTGGAAATTAGTACCCTAGATTTACGGTTAAAACATATTTGAAGAGAAATTTTTATATTTAATAAATTTACACCACAGAATTATTGAACGAACATATTAAAAATATTGCAATCTTTGGCTCAACTGGATCTATAGGTCGCTCAAGCTTAGAGGTTATTTCAAAGTATCCAAATAAGTTCAAAGTTATTTACCTCACGACACATAAAAATATTGATTTACTTGTATCTCAGGCTCACGAATTCAATCCAGATGCTGTTGTGGTCACCGATGACGAAGCATTCAGAAAACTGAATCAACAGAATTCAATAAGTTGCGATATTCTTCCTCCCTCTGGTTTGATCCAAATTGCAAAAAGTCATAATGTAGATATCGTAATCGCTGCTATGGTTGGATTTGCAGGTTTGGAATCAACTATAGAAGCCGTAAAAAATAAAAAGAGGATTGCTTTAGCTAACAAAGAAACGCTTGTTGTAGCAGGATATTTAATTACAGAGCTTGCAAAAGCAAACGGAGTTGAAATTATCCCTGTGGATTCTGAGCACTCGGCTGTGTTTCAGTGTTTGGTCGGCGAGAAAATTAGCAGTTTAAATAAATTAATTCTAACCGCGTCGGGTGGACCTTTTTTAAATAGGCGAGTTGATGATTTTCAGAACATAACGATCGACGAAGCCCTTGCACATCCAAATTGGAAAATGGGGAAGAAGATAACAATTGATTCCGCCACCATGATGAACAAAGGTCTCGAGGTTATAGAAGCCCGATGGCTTTTTGGAGTTGAACATGAAAAGATCGATGTCATGGTTCATCCTCAATCAATCATTCATTCGATGGTTGAATTCACTGATGGATCAATAAAAGCTCAGCTTGGAATTCCAGACATGAAGCTTCCAATTCAATATGCACTAAGCTACCCTGACAGATTGGATTATAATTTTTCACCAATAGATTTTTCCAAATATTCCACTTTGACTTTTCAAAAACCTGACTTATTCAAATTCAGATGTTTAGATCTAGCATATCAATCTCTCGATTCCGGTGGAACGTATCCTGTAGTACTGAATGCCGCCAACGAAGTCGCTGTGGAAAAATTTTTATCAAAAAAAATTACATTTGATAAAATCCCAAATATCATCGAAATGGCATTAGAGAAAAATAAATTCAACTCTAATCCCGATTTGGAAGAAATTATTGAATGTGACAAAGTAACTCGTGATATTTGTAAAAATTTTGCTTAAGGAAATTAATGGAACTATTTAATTCGATATTCTACTTTGTATTGACAATTGGCATTTTAATAACAGTTCATGAATTTGGACATTTCATTGCAGCTAAGCTGAGCAAGATGCGCGTTGATGTTTTTGCGATTGGTTTTGGACAGAGATTATTTGGTTATAACAAACTTAATGGTTTCACTTTTGGTTCTCTCCAAAAAGATCTCGATCTCCATGGGAACACCGATTATCGATTGTGTATTTTACCTTTAGGTGGATATGTTAAAGTCGCAGGGATGATCGATGAAAGCCTCGATAGAGAATTTTTAAACAATGAGCCGCAACCGTGGGAGTTTCGCTCTAAATCAACAGGTAAAAAATTATTTGTTATTTCCGCCGGGGTCTTGATGAATATACTCCTCGCATTTTTGATTTTCTGGGGTATAAATATTTTTAAACCCATTCAACATCTGAGGACAACTGAGGTTGGATACGTCCCCTCAAAAAGTGCTCTTGAACTTGCCGGATTCAAACAGAACGATAAAATTATTTCTATCGACGGAAAAGAAGTAAAATACTGGGATGAAATACTTAATCACATTTTCATAAAAAGAATTGGAGAAGAATTTACTGCTGTAATCGAGAGAGAGGGCAAACTAAAGACATTGCAAGTTAACAGTAATCTTCTGCAATTCGATAGATCAGAAGGAATCTCGCTATTACCGAAACAAACTAAAGTTGTAGTAAATCAAGTGAGTGAAAATTCCCCCGCAGCTCAAGCTGGATTAAAAAGTGCAGATGTAATTGTTAGCTTGAACAGTAATGATATTATCTCGAACAAACAATTAATTGATATAGTCAGCAGCAATTCTGAGAAGAGCATTTCAATGATTTATGCAAGAGGTAAAGATACAATTTCGGCAAACGTAACACCGAATAACGAAGGAAAGATTGGTATTCTAAGCTCCATGATAATTGATGCACCTGTTGAATATGCATCATATTCCTTTTTCACTGCTGGTATTCAAGCAATGATAAATTGTTATGAAACCACCCTTCTATTCTTCAACATAGTTGGTAAAGTGATTTTAGGTAAAGTTGAATTTGCAAAAGCTTTCGGCGGACCCATTCGCATTGCTCAAATGGCAGCACAAACTGCGGACGTCAATCTTTTTAGTTTTATTAATTTTATTGCTCTGTTGAGTTTAAGTTTAGCCATTATTAATATTCTTCCGTTTCCGGTTCTCGATGGTGGACACATTATAATTATTCTGCTTGAAGGAATATTTCAGAGGGAGATTCCACCAAAAGTCAAAATCGCAATTCAAAATATCGGATTTGTAATTCTTTTATTGTTCATGGCTTTTGTAATCTACACCGATATAATGCATTTTTAACGAAATAATTTACTGCTGGATTGTATTGAGCAAACTTTGTTGAATTGAGTATAGTTCAAGAGTACTAATCTTATGAGATGCTTGATAATCAGAAGTGTAGGCAAACACTTCAAAAGTTAGGTCTTTATTTTTAGAAATTACTACTCGTCCAAATTGATCGTTCTCAAATTTAAATTCATAATCTGAATACAAAACATTCTCCGATTTGAACAGAGAAGGTTTTCTTACAATACTGAACTTATCGCCGAATTTTCTTTTCATTAGTTCCAAACTTAGCTCAGCAGAAATTAGCAATTTTTCCTCAAGCCCTTGTTTCTCTAATGGTAAGGGGAAGTGTATGGTTCCTATTTTAATTACACCGGAGTAATTTTCCTTCACCAACCAAATTTCATCAAGGTCAAGATTTTTATCCATTGTGCTGAACCAACCAAATGGAACAGCGGCTGAAAATGATTTTTTGTGGGTGGAAACTAATTCAGTGAAAGTAACTGCTGCTGGAGAATAAATGGCTCCTTCAATTTTATATTTTGAAGGAGCACAGTTAAAAAAACTTAGAGTTAGAGGGGCAAGAAGTATTATTAATTGAATTCTTTTCAATTAGATCGACGGTATTTTGCCTCATCAAGAGAAAGCATAATTGAAATACGATGTGTGTTTCCCAATTCACCTTCACGGTCAAACTTCACAAATGAATAATCGATGTTTAACTTGGGCAGCATTATTCCTGTGCCGAATGTGAACTGTTTCAAATCGTTATAACCTGCACGAATTGAAATTAGGTCTTTGAAGTTATATTCAAGTCCCGAGTGTAAATCAAAACTTACCGGACCGGCATTGAACATCGAAGCGGTTCTTCTATTTTCGAATCGTACATCAAAATCAAAAGCTGGAGTGAATTTGCCAGATAAGAAATTAAATTGATATGCGGTCCCGATTTTAAAAGTGGGGGAAATCAGTTGATTAGTCCCTGTATCCCAAGCGATAAGTGTTGTAGTTATATCTTGAACATTTGCACCGAGATAGAAATTTTTAAATGGTGAGTACCACCCCCCGATATCGAATCCAATTCCCCACGCTCCGAAATCACCGATATCACGCCGTATTAACTTGAGGTTAGCACCGTAAGCAAAATTTTCTCTCCATTTCTTAGCAAACGAAAAATAGAATGCCCAATCTGCATAATTAAATTCAGTAATCTTTGAATGATCAAGCTTTTCATCCGGATCAAAGTTTAAATTTCCATTTAGATCAATTAATGCATTTCTCGTATCGGGAATTCCGTCAACTCCCAAACGAATTAAGCTGACTCCAAAACTCATATCCGATTTGTATGGAATAGCAACTGAAGCATAATTGTAATTCACTAAACCGGCAAATCTTTCATCATGCATCAATGCCCCTTGCGGATAATCGATTCTAGATAATCCAGCAGGATTCCAATATCCAGAGAGAACATCATTTGCCAAAGCTACATAAGCACCTCCCATAGCAAGAGGTCTGCCGCCGACGCCAATCGCCAAAAACTCACCGGAATATTTTCCAATAGATGTCCCTTGTGAGAAAACCGAACTCGCAGCAAATAAAATGCTGACTGCAAAAAATATTTTTTTCATTTGTACTCCTTTATGAGATATTATCGGTAGAATTGCTACGATTTAAGCTCTAATTTTTAGCTAAAAATATCTTATTTCTAATCAAAAAATCAAGTGGAATTTTGGTTCGCTCAATTGAAAATTTCTATCATATCAGAATTACCTAATTGGTCTAATCCTAACTTTTCTTCTTTGCAACAAGAAAAACATAATCACTTTGTATTTCCTTCATATTCAACATCGATTCCTCGACTTCAAAACAAAGCTGCAGAATTCGTTTACTCTCCTCATTTACTGGAATAAAATTGTGAGCAATTTCATTCAGTAGAATATGTAAAATTGTTCCACCGTATTCTTTTAGTTCAACAATGTCAAAATGTTCCTTTATCGATGGAAGAATATTTGAAGATTCAACAGCTTCAGATGGATCATTTAGAATCATGGAGAGACGCCCAGGTTTATAATGCTGATTTTTGATTGAACCGCTGTGAATGCGTCTTCTATAACGGGGCGGAATAATTTTCAAAAGCCCATTGACAATTTCTAATTGCCTGTCTGTCCATTGAAATCGGCTTGGTCCCACAAAATCATTAACAATTAAATAGCCATCTTTCTTTAGCATTCGTTTTATTCTTTGCACAACCTTTTCTACGGGTTTAAGGTGATGAACAGAACCTTCAGCAACAATAATATCATATTCGTTTTCACGGACTTTTATGTCGAAAAAATCTGATACAAAAAATTCCAGTATGTGTGAATACCCTTCTCCATCAGCCTGATTTTTTGCATACACGATACGTTCTTTTGATAAATCGTGCGCAGCTAAGCGTTCGAAGTTTGCTGATTTAACCCACTTGAGCTCATTATGACCGGTACCACAACCAATTGATAATCCGTTTAGATTTTTCTTCTGAGAAAAATATTTTTTGGAATAGTACTCTTGCGGGGATAAGTTCGGATTGCCGGTAATTAACAAGTTCCATCTGCTTATTACTTCAGGAACATCCCACCAATTTGATTGGTTAGTCTCGGTATGTTTCCACGACTCTTTAACTCTGTTTAATTTCCCAGCAGTAAGTTTTGAAAGAACTTTGTTAAAATAACCTTGCCTAATTTTCTCTGCAACCCTTAAGAAATCGTTTTTATTAAAAAGATTATTAAACATTTTATTGGTTTGAATTTCGACCTTGAAGGTTTCGAAAGGTAAATAAAATATTAAACCTTCAAGGTCTTTTCAAAAAACTGATCAACGAGTCGTCATAATCTTCGACCTTTTCGTAACCGAGAAGATTCAAAATCGTTGCGGCAACGTTAGTGAGCCCGGGATTTTTCACCGCCGCCATTTTATACTCACCCATGAACTGTGTATCGTAAATCACAAATGGAACTGGATTCAAGGTGTGCGATGTCTTCACCTCTTTTTTTCCATTCTTGATTGTGAACATTTCATCTGCGTTTCCATGATCGGCTGTTACAATGGCGATTCCTTCCAATTCATCTATTACTTTCAATAATTTTCCTACGCATTCATCGACTGTTTCAACAGCAATCACTGCCGCATCGAAATTACCTGTGTGACCGACCATATCCCCGTTTGCAAAATTCACTCTTCCCCATCGAAATTTATTTGAACGTAAAAGTTCAATCGTTTTTTCGGTGATCTCGTATGCTTTCATCTTCGGTGCTTTGTCAAATTCGATTTTATCGGAAGGAATCTCAAAATATTTTTCGAGCGATTCATCGATATAGCCCGAACGGTTTCCATTCCAGAAATAAGTCACGTGCCCGTACTTTTGCGTTTCCGAAATTGCAAACGACGTTACCTTCTCTGCACAAAGATATTCGCTGATAGTTCTATCAATTGCAGGCGGAAAGACTAAATAATTTTTCGGGATGTGAAGGTCGCCATCGTATTCCATCATTCCAGCATACAAGACATTCGGGTAATAAATTCTGTCGAATTCCTTAAAATCTTTCTCCTCAAAAGCACGAGACAATTCAATCGCTCTATCTCCCCTGAAGTTAAACATAATCACGGAATCGCCGTCGACGATTTTGCCAACCGGTTCATCGCTTTCATCAACAATAACAAATGCATCAAGGTACTGATCAATTATGTTTGGATCCTCTTCATAAAAAGTTTTGATTGCATCTTCTGCAGTTTTAAATTTTCTGCCGACACCGAGTACATGAGCATCCCATCCTTTTTTGACAATGTTCCAATCTGCATTGTATCTATCCATTGTGACTTTCATTCTACCGCCGCCGGAAGCAATTCGATAATCAAATCCTTTTTCTCCATTTATTTTATTCAATAAATCCTCGGTTGGTTTGATATAATTGAGAACGGTTCTTCCTGGAACATCTCTTCCATCGGCAAGAGGATGAACACGGACTTTTCTCACACCTTCATCTGCACATTTTTTTATTAGAGCAAAAAGTTGATCGATGTGCGAATGAACATTCCCGTCTGAGAGAAGACCGATGAAATGAACTGTGCCGCCGTTCTTCCCTCTTTGAGCGATCTCTTTCCAAATTTCAGACTGAAATATTTTTCCGGATTCGATTGATTTATTTACAAGCTTCGCACCTTGATCGAATCTTCTTCCTGCACCGAGTGCATTGTGCCCGACCTCGCTGTTGCCCATATCGTCTTCTGATGGAAGCCCAACAGCCGGGCCGTGTGCTTTAAGTCGAGTAAAATGCGGCAGAGTAAAAAGTTTATCAAGCGTTGGAGTTTTTGATTTGAAAACGGCGTTGCCATCGAATTCGTTTCCAAGTCCAATACCATCCATCACAATAAATAAAAGAGGACATTTCCTTCCGCTGAATGATTTAAGTTTATTTAATTTGAGCAAGGTTACTTCCTAATATTCTTTCGCAAAATTATTACCAAAATATCTTAAATGAGAAGTAAAGTCAAAAGGCGGAACCGAACTCAAATACGATATAGGAATTTTGAATTAATTAAAAAACTTAGAAGGATTTTCTGTTAATCAAAAAACATTTTTCACCAATTGGGTAGAAATTAATATTCCGTCCCGATGGGACTTAGCATATAGCTGGCACGTTTTTCTATAAATATTTTGCTCCTAATGGAGCAAAAATCCCGTAGGGATAAAATATTTTTAGGAAAAAGATTCAGGGTATGAATCAAAGTCCCAGTAGGGACGAAATAGAGAATATTTGTCTTTGTTTTCTATATCGGATTTGAGGGAACTGACACATGCTTGTAATCCAAATCCCAGTTTCATATTTTGAGTCTGAAATTATCTATGTTTCATCAATTTATACACGAAATACTTTCTACGGTCGAAATGGAAAAAATTGCTGAAGAGATAAAACTCCTGGAAGAAAGAACTGCCGGCGAGATCCGTGTAAGCATCAAAAGAAAAAGAAAGTTATTCGAAAAGAAAGCATCCCTCCGCGATTTAGCGATCAAAGAATTTTTCAGATTGAAAATGAACAATACTAGCGACCGAAGCGGGATTTTATTATTTCTTATTCTGAGCGAGAAGCAATTTTACATTTTACCGGACGAGGGAATAACAAAAATCTTAAATCAAAGTTTCTGGGATGAACTTGCTGTATCGACTGAAAAGTTCTTCCGTGATAAAAACTTTTTATCTGGAATTATTAACGTTATCAAAGAATGCGGCACGGTTCTCTCACAACACTTTCCGCGAAAATCAGACGATGTAAACGAGCTCGACAATCGAATCGAGATTTCGTAACGTTAGGATTAGCAATGCAAAGACGGCTACTTCTTTTTAATTCGCTTTCTATAGGACTTAACTTTTTTTGAAAGCTGTCTCGGTTTTCCCTTTTTTACCTTCTCTACCAGTTTTTGGGCAGGTTCGGTAGTCCGCTTTGGGCTTCTTTTTTTCCTATTAGCATTAAGTTTTTCCTTTTCTTGTTTTATTTTTTCTAAGAGTTCGCTTGCCGGCTCATCGTTTGGATCTTGCGGAACAAGCTCACCTCTGAATGCTTTTGCTAACATTGATTGTGTTAGCTTATCCACAAAAGCTTTCGCTTTTTTAAATCTCTCTTCTATTTCATCTGCTTTTTTGAAAAGCGCTTCTACTCGTTTTACGATTTCTTTTTGTTCTTCGATTTGTGGTGTTAAAACTTTAAAATCTGCCAATTTTTGTGCATTAATATTAGATTGGCTTACACCATCCGTTTTTACTTGTAAACACCATTCTTTAGCTTGAACAGAATTCAGACAAAGATTTAAATATTCGGGATTGAGTTTTTCTCCAGTTTTTACTTTAATCAGATAGCCAGCATATATAGCAGGTTGTTCGCCTCTATAAATTGCAGTTTTACCAACAAGTTCAGGACTATTGGTCCTATTGAAAAGCACATCGCCTATTTCAAGACTATATTTTTTAATTTCATCATGATCGGAGGTGTACTTCAAATCATTCCAAATAATTTTTCCATCTTGAATATTTCCCATTCTGAGTACTGGAACTCTTCCTTTTATTTCAGATTTCTTTGAAGAGCCATAAGTAAATTTTATGCACAATTCTCTTAAACTTTTTTCATTCAATTCTTCATCAGTATCATTCTTTTCCCTCCAATCTTTTGTCAACTCTCCTGTTACTGCTGCGTTAAGGACTGACTGCCTGAATCTTTTTATTATAACATGAATTTTCTCAAGCCGTGCTTTTGCTTCTTCGACTCTTAATAATAGCTTATCAAGTTTTTCTACAATTCGTTTTTGTTCGTTGAGGGGAGCTAAGGGAACTTTCAAATTCCAAAATAGTTCTGGTTTAACGTGAGGGATACCTGTCCCCTTATGATCAGAGTTAACATTGTCATATTCAGTCCTTAGATAATGAAATAGATATTTTGGAGAAAATATTATTGGAGTTAAACACATTATTGTCGAACCAATAGCTCCGTTTTTGCCGATTCCTGCTAAGCCACAACGAGCACCATCCCACACAACTAATACATCATTTTCAGTAGCGATTTTAGAAGAGGCAACATCCGCAAATTGTCTTATTTCATTTTTCTCAAAAGCTCTAATATCAATGTAAGGCACAAAACCATCTTTCTTTTGCTCAATTAAAATCTTTGGTTTAGTTCCCTTCTTAAAAAAAACAAGCTCTTCTAATGGAGAAATTACCCAACCCTTTGGCAATTCACTCATTCCCAAATCCATTTTTTACTGTTCCAAGCTTTTTTATTAGTACTTAAAGTACAAGCTGGTTCAATAAATTCTTTAATTTTCGAAACTACTTCGGTAAAGTTTAAATTTATTTTTAGCATTCGTTTCCCGATAAAAGCAATCCAGAGATTTTTAAGATTTTCGTCAAACTTAAACTTCTCATTAAAAATAGAATGTCTTTTTTCGATTGAGGTATGTCTGTTGCTAAATGTTTCCATTAATGCGGTATGAAGCGTTAAAAGATCAAACTCCTTACCAGACGCAAAGAAATGAATATCGTAAAAGTCTTTCATTCTGCTTGTAGCAACACCAAGAGAAACAATCGCTTCAAATTTTTCTGCTATAGCAGATTCAAGTGAATATACCTTTAAGTGCGGTGCTTCGAAATCCAGCAATGTGGGATAATCCATGGTAACTGCATCAGGATAAATGACATCTCCAAATCCAACATCAATTTGTAATTGCTGTTTTACGGAACCAAGCTTGGCGGAAAGCTTTATTCTAATTCCATTATGTATATCCTGCTCAACAATTTGCTCGGCAGAAACAGAATTTGTTTGAAAGGATAATCCATCTCCAAAATTTATTGCTGCAATTTCACAAAATATTTCTTTTAACGATTCAGTTTTATTCGGCAGGGAGTTTCCAAGTAAATCAATATCTTTAGTCGGTCGAAGCCTGCTTATATCGTGAGCAAGAAATAGAAGAGCTCCTTTCAGAACAAAATTATTTGAATAAACAGATTTAGAAATTCTAAACAGAAACCTTTCCTGAATATATTGAAGCAGGGCTGAATTAAAATCGAGAGAATTATTGCGTGAATAATTTAGCAGTCTTTCCTTTACGGATACAGCAATATTTTTAATTTCCTTCTTAGGCATCAACCAACAATTGCCTTAACATAAGGGAGTATTTTTTCTTTTATACTCATAACTTCTGCATGCTCAAGCAGCTTGTTTATATCCCGCTTTTTTAGCCTAAGATAATTTTTAATAGATTCAATGACTATATCATCTCCAATCTTATTGCGGTAGCGGAAGAGATCGCAGATTGTTTTTTCTTTATTATAAATTTTTATTCTTCCGCTTTTGGTATTAATCTCATCGATCCCTGTTTCATAATATTTATTTGGAAAATAAAAAACCTGAATGGGAGGATATTCAAGTTTAAAACCAGGAGTATTGTGTGGAACAGCAACAGAAATGTAAGAAGGATTAAAAGTAGTCAGCTCGTAGTAGTCCGCTGCAGAAGTAAGACAAATAACCCCTTTCTTGTGCGAATTACACACGTCTGTAAAACTTCCGTGTTCATCCCAAGGGTAATTTACAAGCTTGTAAAGTCCGGGCTTAATTTTTTCAATTACACCTTCTGAAACTGCCTTTGCAATATCTCTGGGATGAATTTTATGGTTACGCAGTTCTTTCATTCTTGCGTAACCTTTGTGTTTTTCGAAGATTTTGATTATTTCTTTCATAATGTTGGATCGTTTCTTAGGCAAATATACCAAATATGCCTAAGATTTGATCCATTTTATTTTGGTTCATTTTTACTGCCGATAGAATGGATTGTTGCTGTTCAACCATATTGTGGTTTAGTACAAAGATCCCCAAGCTTACATTCGACCCATCCTTTTGGCAATTCACTCATCACAATATCGAAGCTGGTAAAATTTTAATTGGTTCACTTTGGTTCGATGTGAGCCTATTAATAGGATCATGATACTATTTACGGTATTTGGCATCTCTTCCTTTGCCAATTGTTCTAATAACTTTCTCTTTCTTTAATTGCTGAAGCGAGCGTTTAAGAGTTGCAAAACTAATTCCCGGGCAGGAACGAACCACATCCGCAAAACTAAATTCATCGGGGAGTTTTTCAATAGCAGCAAAGACCATTTCCCGCTTAGCTCCTTTTGTTGTAGAGATTTTCCCAACTCTCTGTTCGAACTCTTTGTAAGCTGCAATTAATGTGGAAAGAAAATAACTCCACCATGGAATTAAATCGTGCTCTCCCTCGTGCCATTTTTGCGAGCTCTTGTACAAAGCATCATAGTAAGCTTCTTTGCTCTCTTCAATTATTCTTTCAAGTGAAATAAACCTTCCGACTTCATAACCAATATGATAAAGCAATAGAAGAGTAAGCAGTCTTCCGATGCGTCCATTCCCATCCTTAAACGGATGAATACATTCAAAATCGAGAACAAATGAAGCTACTGCCAGAAGCGGTTCGACTTTATTTTGCGTTACACTTTTACTGTACATCTCACACAATTTTTCAATTGCTCCCGGAGTTGCTTTAGCAGAAGCTGGCTTAAACCGAATAACCGTTTTGCCACCTGGTAAAATTTGTAAAATGGCATTGTCTTCTTTTTTGAAACCGTCAACTTTTTCAGGTGTATAGCGGTAAAGCTGCTTGAACCATTTTAAAATTAAAGCAGAAGAAATTTTGTATTTATTCGCATTGATGTGTATTTCATTTAAGATATCTTTATAACCCGTCACTTCTTCTTCCGGTCTATCCTGCGGCTTAGCTTTTCCATTGATTAACATCCTAATTCTTTTTTCGGGAACAACGATCCCTTCAATCCGATTACTCGATTCAGTACTTTGAATTATGGCTGCTTGTCTCAGTGTGTTTAATACTTCGGGAAATTGTTCCTTGTACAGATTCTCCTTTCCTTTGTATTCACCAAGAGTACGAACGGCAATTAGAATTTTTTGTGAGATTGGCTGGTCTAAGCAGTAGCCATATTCAAACGATTTCATAACTAAACTCCGTTTCCATTTATTTCAATCTGCTCAAGAATATCTTTCAAGCTGTCAACAACTGCCTCAAGTTCTGTAATAGCTTCGCTTGCCAATATCTGTGGTTCTGGAAGTTCATCTGCATCTTCGAGGCTTTCATCTTTAAGCCAGCTAATATCAAGCTTGTAATCTCTTTCTTGAATATACTTCAAAGTAAATTTTCTGAATCGCCCTTCCTCGCCCTGATCTTTTCGCTTGCTCGTTCCATTTGGATTTTCACCATAGCACTTTTCAAATTCTTCAAAATGTTTTGGAGTTAGCGGTCTGTCTTTTTTAGTTACTCCCGGTACATTTGAACGTGCATCGAATATCCAAACATTTTCAGTCGGCAATCCCTTCTGAAAGAAAATTACATTTGCTTTAACTCCCTGGCTGTATGGAGTGAATGTTCCTCTCGGCAATCTTAATATTGTATGAAGATTGCAATCCTGCATAAGTATTTCAAACACATCACCAGCTTTATCTTCAAACAAAACGTTATCAGGTAAAACCATCGCAGCTCTTCCACCAGGTTTAAGCACATTCATAACATGCTGAACAAAGTTTAACTGCTTGTTGCTTGTTTCAATTGTAAAATCATCTCTGTCGGGTGCTTGATTTGCTCCTTTAGTACCAAAGGGCGGATTAGTTAAAATGCAATTGTAGTATTCATTCTTACTTGGTTCATAAATCGTATCACCTAAATAAATTTTTGGTTCTAATCCGTGGAGATATAAATTCATTAGAGCTAAACGTCGAGGACGCGGGACTAAATCATGTCCATAATAAGTATTTTTTTTTATTCGTTTCCAGTCTCTTCTATCAATTGAAGCACCGTGATTAGTTACGCTCATCAGCCACTCGTAAGCAGAAACTAAAAATCCCCCGCTGCCGCAAGCAGGATCGTAAATAATATACTCTTTCGAAATTCGTGGATCGGGTTTCATCACTCTAACAATTGATTGAATTAGAACACGGGGGGTGAAATATTGTCCAGCACCTTTTTTACCTTCGCTTGCCGCTTTTTCAAGTAATCCTTCAAATGCTTGACCTTTGACATCAACATCCATTGCCGTCCATTCTTCCTCATCAATAAGAACTAAGAGTCGCTTTAAGTTTACAGGATTATTAAATCTCGGCATAGATTGAGTGAAAATATCTCCAAGAATTCCTTTCTCCTCACGAAGCTTTCTCAATATTTCAGAGTAATGATCTGTCAATTCAGTTCCAGATTTATACTTTAAGCTGTTCCAGTCATATCCTTTTGGAATAGATACTTCCTTTTCATCAGCCATTTTAAGGAATAGAAGGTAAGTTAATTGTTCGATGTAATCGCCGTAGTCAATTCCATCATGACGAAGCGTATGGCAAAATCCCCAAAGTTTGTTTACTATGTCAGACATATTTTTCCCATCATCAAGCAGCTATTTGATAATTTATTTCTTCAATGAGTTTTTTCAACTCGTCTTTACCAAAGATCTTTTTCACTTTGTTCAAGCCGCCTTTCTGTTCAAATACTGGGGCATTCTTAAAGTCATCTTCATCGATCGTAAGATTTTTGATTAAGTGCTCTTTAATTAATCCTAACCATTTCTGTTGTTCATAAGTAAACTCCCTCCCTTTTGTGACTCTATGAAAAGCTAGATTAACTCTTTCCTCGGCTGTGAAAATCGGCTCATCGAGTTTCGCGGCATGTTTAACCATCGAAATAATATCTGCAAGAGACTTATTATAAACCAATCGGTGAGCTTCTTGCAAATAATTTTCCGGAAATTTATTCATTCTAAGTTTCTCTCGCAGCTCATTCAAGGCGTTTGTATTCCATTCTTTTGGTCTTTCCAATAATATTTGGATTGCAATTATGTGCTCAAGATTTTCCTTTACAAACCTCATGAATGAATTTAGATAATCCTCCGGCTTTTCACCCATTATCAATCTTTCCGAAGTTACTTCATCCTGAATTTCATAGCCAACTAAAAATTGTCTTTTAGCCCTTGGATAATTAACTAACAAATCCTGAAAATCTCTGTCTCTTAGCATTTTCATTGTTCCAGTAAAATCGTCTTTGAGTTTTTTGGGTAACTCGGCTGCAAATTTCCCAATATCTCCATCAGGTATAAACATAGCGAACTTTTCTCTTGCCTCAGCACCCGTATTCTTTTCAATTCTTCTCAGCCTTTTAACTAATACTTTAGTGTAATATTCCCTGTCAATATTCTGGTAAATATTTTCAATTACTTGTGCTATTGAAATTGGTTCTTTTTCCGGTGGTTCAATCTGGAAGTCCGTAGTATTCTTAAAGTATTCAATGAGTGATCCATTAAAGCAATCGAAAATCAGAAATTTTTCTTTATTGATTTCGGGACAAAGTCTTGTCCCTCTACCTAACATCTGAACCCAAAGAATGCGTGATTTAACCGGTCGCATAAAAACAACAAATTCAAGTGAAGGGATATCAACACCAGTGCTAAGCATATCAACCGTAACAACTATTTTGGGATTTGGTCTATTTCTGAATTCTCTGATTTTTTGAAGCGGTCTATCTACATTTGGATTGCCGGTAATTTTCTTTACAAAGTCATCTCCTTGATTGAAAACATCTTTGCAAATCTGAACAATCTGGTCAGCATGGGAGGTAAATTGAAGATCATTAACAGCAAAGATTAATATCTTCGGGAATCTTCCAAATTCGCTCTCATGATCAAAAGCATACTTAGCAATCGCTTCGATTATTTTTCTATTAGTTTCTGGAGAAGTAATCTTTCTTTCGATTTCCTCTGCATGAAATTCACGTTCGTCTTCAAGTTCGTCATAAGTCTTAGTTCCAGTTTCTGTATCAATGATTCCAACATGTTCACCCTCTTTAAGAAATGCTCCATTCATTAACACATTGGAAGTTATTTTTACAGGTTCATAATCAACTAGATAACCATCGAGAATAGCTTGTTCAGTAGTGTATCTATAAATCGGCTGCCCAAAATACGCAGTTGTATGTGCGGCGGGTGTTGCGGTTAAACCAATTTTTATTGTATCGAAATAATCTAGAGTATTTCTCCAAATTGCTGTTTCCTTTGCCGTATAACCTCTATGACATTCATCAGCAATTATTAAATCAAAAGCATGAATGGGAATTGGCGTTTCAAATTTTTCAGCTTCTTCTTCATAATCCGGATCGTTTTCATTTTGTTTAAAGGAACTTTCCCAGCCGAAAAGATTTATAGTCATTCTTTGAATGGTTGAAACATAAACAAATGTTTTTGTGGCATCGGGCAATGTTAAATATGTTTTTGGCAAGATTTTAGGATTGAACGGTTCATTCTCTTCAAAATCTTCTTTCTTAAATCTTTGACTATAAACCTCATATTCTTGATCAAACTTGTTTCCTTGCGGAGTTGTGAAGGAAGAAAATTCTCTTACCGCCTGAGCTGCCAAAGCTCTGCGATCAACGAGGAATAATACTCGTTTGAAAAGTTTTGTCTCCAATAAGCGATAAACAGAGGAGACCAAAGTGAACGTTTTTCCTGTACCTGTTGCCATAGCTAAAAGCATTGCTCGTTTTCTATCGACTATAGCAGATTCAATTGAATTTATTGCTTCAGTTTGATAATAGCGTAATCTCTCATTTTCAATAATCAGATTATCAAAAATCTCCCCATCAATTAACTTTCGTTTATATAGTTCAATAAGTGCTTGCGGGGTATGAAAGTTTGAAATTTTTCTTGAAATATTTCTATCATCTCTAACATCTAGATGCCAGATTATTTCTCCATTAGAAGCAAATAAGAATGGAACCCCGTATTCTCCCCATCTACCGATCCCATTCTTAATCCCCTTTGTATATCTTTTAGCCTGTTCAAGTACATTTTGAGGATCAACACTTACCTTCTTAGCTTCTAAAATTCCAAGTAATTTACCATTAACAAATAAAGCATAGTCGGCCGGGCCATTATCGGTTGGATACTCTTCAACTGCATGATTGGTGAGAGTAGAATAATCATTAACCTTGGAGTGATGAATAATTTTCCAAGATGGATTGAGAGATTTTAATTTTTTATCTATCCTCTCTTTTCTAGTTTTCCATTCAAGTTCTAGATTAAACATCTGAATATATTGGGATTAAAATGAATTTCTTTGACAAAAAATATGAATTACTGTTTTAAAATCCGAATATGAAGTACATTAAAAAATTATCCAAAAATTACACGCTTTGCCCATCATTGTTCTTCCGAATAAATGCTATAACATTCTTGATGTTAATAATTTTAACAGTTCTATTGAAAGAGTGTCATCCATCGGTATTTGTTACAAATTATTAAAAGATTAATTCTATGTGCTTCCACTTAAGTTTAGGCGACATTCAGATAGAATACATCCTAGCGACACTTTGACATCAATCTTGAAATATTCTAAATTCACTCCGTACAAAAAATGATTGAACACGAATGAAAACATTTAGAGAAAGGCTCGGGAAAGAAGTAATCGTCTTTGACGGCGGAACTGGAACTTACCTTTATGAAAAAGGGATTTACATCAATCGATGTTTTGATGAGTTAAATCTAACCAATCCGGAAATTGTGAAGGAAGTTCATAACGATTACATCAACGCGGGCGCCGATGCTATTGAAACAAATACGTTCGGAGCAAATGTATTTAAACTCACCCCTCATGGACTTGGAGAAAAAGTCTACGAAATAAATCTCAGAGGAGCTCAAATTGCAAAATCTGTTGCGAAGGATTCTGTGCTTGTTGCCGGCTCCGTTGGTCCTCTGGGAATACAAATCGAACCACTCGGAAAACTCTCTTTCGATGAAGCGAAGGATGCTTTCAAAGATCAAATCAAAGGATTGCTTGACGGAGGAGTTGATTTAATAATTCTCGAAACTTTTATTCTTGCTAAAGAATTAGTCCAAGCACTGCGCGCGGTTAGAGAATTGGACGACAATATTCCCGTAATCGGACAAGTGACAATTAACGAAGACGGAAATTTATTAAGCGGTGCGCCTCTCGAAAGATTCATCGATAAGCTCAAAGATTATAAAATCGATGCTGTGGGATTGAATTGCTCAGTTGGGCCAAAGCCAATGCTAGACGCATTAGAAAAGCTAAAAACACTTACGACTCTTCCAATTTCAATTCAGCCGAACGCAGGTTATCCTCAAAATATCGGCGGACGAAATATTTACATGACTTCGCCTGAATACATGGCTGAATATGCAAAACGGTTTATCCAAACGGGTGCTTCAATTGTCGGTGGATGCTGTGGAACGAATCCGTCTCACATTCGAGCGATACGGAAAGCTGTACAAGCTCTTCACCCGGCAAAACGAATGGATGTAAAAGTCAGCGAATTGGAAATTGAGACTCCGCCGGAAATAAAAATTTATTCATTACGTGAAAAATCCCGCCTATCTAATAAACTGATGCGCAAAGAGTTTGTAAGTCTTGTTGAATTAGTATCGCCAAAGGGTGTTTCACCGCAGAAAGAAATAGAAAAAGCACGGAAGCTATTTCATTTTGGGATCGATGGGATAAATATTCCCGATGGACCTCGTGCAATGGCACGAATGTCGGCAATGGCTCTTGCAGTCTTAATTCAAAAAGAAGTTGGAATTGAAACCGTTCTTCATTTTGCATGCAGAGATAGAAACGTAATTGGAATGCAATCGGATTTACTAGGAGCTTGGGCACTTGGCATCAGAAATATATTAGCGATAACAGGCGACCCTCCGAAGCTTGGTAATTATCCAGACGCAACCGCAGTATTCGATGTTGATGCAATTGGTTTGGTGAACTTAATCAATAGATTAAATCACGGACTCGATCTTGCAAGCAATCCGATAGGCGATCCAACAGGATTCAGCATTGGTGTTGGTGTAAATCCGGGCGCAATAAATCTTGATGAAGAATTAAGAAGACTAGACTGGAAGATCGAAGCAGGCGCTGAATATATGATAACCCAGCCTGTCTTTGACATAAGAATATTCGAAAGTTTTCTGAAACGTATCGATTATGTAAAATTGCCGTTGATCTGTGGAATTTGGCCATTGATTTCATATCGGAATGCAGAATTTATGAACAATGAAGTTCCAGGCGCCACTGTGCCAAAAGAAATTCTGGAACGAATGCGATCAGCAACAACTAAAGAAGAGGGATTGGAAGAAGGAATAAAAATAGCGAAAGAGACTTTTGAATATATTCGTACTGAGGTTGCTGGAGTTCAAATCGCCGCTCCGCTTGGGAGGGTTGAGGCGGTGTTTGAAATTTTAGTTTAACCCAAATTTGTCATTAGGTAACAATTTCTAATGACCGCCATTAGAAAAAA
>CAZNDS010000005.1:0-1092 GCA_964571865.1 uncultured Ignavibacteriaceae bacterium
TTTTTCTAATGGCGGTCATTAGAAATTGTTACCTAATGACAAATTTGGGTTAAACATCCAACTTTTAGCAAGAAGCCCAACTTTTCTAAATTTTCTTTTTGTTTGAAAAAGTTGGGCTTCTTATACTCACACTTAAGAAGAAATCCGACATTTAGAGAATTCAATTTCATTTAATAAAGTTTGGTTTTTCTTGCTTATGAAAAGCTGTTCACAAGGAGTTTTGTGTATTCCTGTTTAGGGTTTGAGAACAGTTCATCACTGTGTGATATTTCAACGATTTGCCCTCGGTTTATGACCATTATTCTCGAACATAATTTTCTAAGGACAAAAAGATCGTGCGAGATACAAATTATTGAAAGCTTTTCTGTGCGATTCAATTCCAGCAATAAGTCGATCAATTCATGTTGAGCCGATACATCCTGAGATGCGAATGGTTCGTCAAGAATAATTAATTTCGGATCAAGAGCGAGAATTTTAGCAAGTGCAAGTCTCTGCTGCTGACCTCCGCTCAGCTCGTACGGATACAGCTTAAGAATATTTTCGTTCAGCTTGACTTTAGTTAAAAGTGATCGCATAAAGTGATCAAAACCAATTTTCCTTTTTTTCAATGAAAAGATCTCTATTAATGAAATTGCATTCCGTTGAGAAGGGTCGTGTGAAGCTGAATAGTTTTGAAATAAAAATTGAATAGTTCTGTTCGGATGAATCCCGTTGAATTTTTCTCCGCAGAAAAGCTTTTCACCTGAAGTTTGATCAATTAATCCACAGATGATTCTTCCGAGTGTTGTTTTACCGCTTCCGGATTCGCCTGTAATACCGAAAATTTCAGCATGCTCAATTTCAAAGCTGATGTCATTCAATATTGAATTATCCGTGTTCCCTTTTTGCCGCAGGTTCACCTTTGGCGGTGTGTAGGAAATGTTCCTTAATTCAAGAATATTTTTGGTCTCAGGTAGAATCATTTTTCGGTTTGGTAAACGTATTGGTATGAATCAATCAATTTCGACAAGTATGGATCATTATGATTTTTTAAAAACTGATTTTGGGCGTGAATCGAATGCAATTTTCCTTCTTTCAGAACAGCAATTCGTG
>CAZNDS010000005.1:1153-27289 GCA_964571865.1 uncultured Ignavibacteriaceae bacterium
CATATACGTGACCAAATACTCCATGAAGAGATTTGAAATCGGTTTATCGAGTGCAGATGTCGGCTCATCGGCAATTATGAGTTTTGGATTTGAGAGAACTGCACGTACAGCAGATATTCTTTGAAGCATTCCGCCGCTGAGTTGAAACGGAAATTTTTTCAGAATGCTGCCATCTGAGTTCAGCTTTAAGGAATTAAAATGTTCGGTCATTATCTCTGAGGAGAAACTGCTTTTTGAAATAAATAATTGTTTACCAATTCTGCGGATCGGATCGAATGATGAATAAGGATTCTGAAATATATAACTGACCTCATTTTTTCGGATCTCATTCAAATTTGCTAGCATAAGTTCTAGAATATTCTGTCCATCAAAAATAATTTCACCGCTTATCTCGAATGTTTTTGGCTTTAACAAATTAGTAAGTGAATGCGCCAGAGTTGATTTCCCGCTTCCATTTTCTCCGAGAATCGTGAAGAATTCACCCTGCTGGACTGAAAACGAAATTCCGTCAATTATGTACTTCGAATTTGATATGAGATTTTCACGCTTCTTTACCCGAAGCGAATCAACTTGCAATATTGGATATCCGGATTCCATCATTCAATTATTTGATGAGGTTCACGTTTCTTTTAATCTTAAAATAAATATATTAAATTGAAATTGAAACATATCCAATCAATAAGCTGTAGGAGACAGTTTAATATGCAAAAACTCATAACACTCTTCGCTTTAATTCTTTCTCTCATCATCCTTTCTGCATGTAAAGACTCTCAAGTTCCAACCGAAGAAAAACTTCTTAATCCTCAATTCGGCGGAAATGTTACTGTCGGAATTTCAAGCGATGTGGATGTTCTCAATCCGCTGTTTTCACAGGACATAATTTCCGGTACAATTAACGATTTGATTTTCGGTGCACTGAATTATTCCGAATTTGATTTGGAAAAAGGGGAGCTTGTTTATCTCCCGAATCTGGCAAACTCTTGGGAAATCAGTCAAGACAACAGAAGCATAAAGTATCATTTGAATACGACATTGAGATGGAGCGATGGGAATAAGTTTACAGCCGATGATGTTCAATTCTCCTACTATCTTTATACGCATCCTGAAGTCGGAAGTGTTCGGCAGGATATGACATCATATTTTATCTCAGAGGGTAAGAATAAAGTTGAAATTGAAAAAACTGTTCAAGTTGAGAATGATTCAACGGTTGTGTTCAATTTCAATCAAAGTGCAGATGACCCGCTGTTTGTTTCCGGACTTCCGATTTTACCAAAACACATCTTGAAGAAAATTAAGCTGAAAGATCTATTTGTAAATGATGTGAATCAAAATCCGATAGGAATCGGACCATACAAATTTCATAAATGGGATAAGCAGCAGCAAATTGTCTTAGTAAGAAACGACTCGGTAAATTATAATAAGATTCCGTACTTGGAGAGACTGACTTTTAAGATTCTTCCTGATTATAATAATCGCATCAATCAACTTAAATCTGGAGAGATTGATCTTGCTCAGAATCTTCGTCCAGAAGATGCTCAAACAATAAAAAAGGATTTTAAAAATTTAAACGTGGAAACTATTTCCGGCCGGGATTACGATTACATCGGATGGAACTGCATCGATTATCAACAATTCTCAAAAAGCGGGAATAAGACAATTGTTCCACACAAGTTCTTCGGAGATACAAAAGTGCGTCAGGCGCTTACTTATGCAATTAACCGAAAAGAAATTCTCGAAGGATTTTTTGGCGAATTCGGAAATATTGCCGTTACTCCCATTTCATTAATTTTTAAAACTAAAGCAAATACAGATATTTTACCCCATGAATTCAATCCAAATAAAGCTGAGCAATTGTTTGCTGAAGCCGGCTGGAAGGATTCAAACGGCGATAAAATATTGGATAAAAATGGAGTCCCATTCAAATTCAAATTGATGATTCCTGCTGGCAAGCCACAGCGTCAATATGCTGCAACAATTATAAAAAGTAATCTGCTTGCTGTCGGAATAGAAGTTGAAATTGAAGTGGTTGAGCCATCAGTGTTTTTTGAAAATATGTTTACAAAGAAATACGATGCTTGGATAGCCGGCTGGACAATTCCGTTGGATCTGGATTTCGAAGGATTCTGGAGTTCTGATCTTGAGAAAAATTTCTTCAATGTTACGAGCTATCAAAACAAAGAATTGGATGAAATATTTGCTAAGCTGAAATTAACAAACGAAACAGAAGCCACACGAAGTCTCTTATTCAAATTCCAGGAAATACTTCATCGTGATCAACCGACGACTTTTCTTTATTGGGTTGATAATCTTGTCGGTTATAATATTCGATTGAAAAACTTAAAACTGAATCCACTGGCATTCACAAATCGAGCTTGGGAGTGGTTCGTAGCTGGTGAGAAGTAATCTGCAGATAAATTAATGTTCCTAAGAAGATTTTTACGGCGAATTCTTGCATCTGCAGTAATGCTAATAACATTAGTTACGATTGTATTTTTCTTGGTTAGACTTGTACCCGGCGATCCAACGCATCAATATTTTTCTCCGAATCTCGGAACTGAGCTTGCAGAAAGGGTTAAAGAACAGTTTGGATTGGATCAGCCGATTCATGTTCAATTCATTAAATGGTTCGGGAATCTTGCATCTGCGGATTTGGGATACTCAATTTCTTATCGAAAACCCGTGATTGAAGTAATCCTAACTGCACTCCCTGTAACATTAACTCTGGCTCTACTAGCATTGATCTTTCAAATGTTATTGGGAATTCTGTTAGGAACATTAGCCGGAGCCAATCCAAATTCTAAATTGGACAAAACGATAGACACTGGTTCTCTCATCATCTATTGTGCACCGTCATTCTTAATCGGACTCTTCCTTATTTATTTTGGTTCCGTTAAGCTTGGTTTATTTCCGACTTCGCATTTACACTCAAGCGGGTATGAGGATTTTTCGGTTATTATGCAATTTCTTGATTTCCTTCATCACATTATTCTTCCCGTTTTCACACTTACAATAACTTCTGCTGCGTTTACAACTCGATTTGTACGGGAGAACTTATTGAACGTATTAAACCAACCGTTCATCACTGCACTCAGGTCAACAGGAATTGGGGAAAGAAGACTAATACTTTCGCATGCTCTGCCAAATTCACTTCTGCCATTGATAACCCTATTGGGAATTGAAATTGGTTCTTTGCTCGGCGGTGCTTTAATAACCGAAACAATTTTTTCTCTGCCCGGATTGGGAAGATTGACAGTCGACGCAATTTTCTCCCGCGATTATCCATTGATAATTGGATGTACTTTAATCTCAGGATTCATGGTGATTGCAGGTAATTTTATCGCTGATATGCTTCACGCAAAACTTGACGCACGAGTTTCATACGAGACGATTGGATAAATGAAAAACAATCTCAGGAAAAACAGAATATTACTTACAATTTGGTTTCTACTGATTATTCTTTTTTCTTTCTGGCACATTAAAGAAATCATCTCCGGATTTCACCTTGCCGGTTTGTTTATTTTGGAAACGGTTCTTGATTTTGAAAGTTTCAAGCTTGAATTGGATGTTCATTCGCTGGATTTTCTCTTTGCGGTTCTCGTTACTGCACTTGTTTGTTTAATGTCTGTACTGGGTTTGTTTTATTTATATTTTCAAAAAATCCGATTACTTTTCTTGCGGAAATTTTTTAACAGATGCGAACGTCTCTCTTTTCAGGTTTTATTAGGTTCTGTTCTAATCGTTTCGCTCCTTCTAACGGCTATCAATAGTCCGATTATTTCTCCACAGGATCCAAATTTCTATAAGGACATTATTGTCACCAAACTACTCCCGCCGTTTTCAAAAGTCCAATACATGGAAAAAACTAGCGAGGATAACTCAGCGATCGAATTGACATCAATTCAAAATCTTAAGAAAAATGTTCTGCACAAAATCCAAGATGATTCGAAGCTGTTCATTACATCATACGAAATTTCAGGGGATAAATTTATCTATAAACAAGGATTTAGAGAATACGCCGAACCACTAATTAATTTTAAAACCGATAAAAAAGGATTGATGGTACAGGAAAAAATTTTTTATCTCGGTTCGGATGATTTCGGACGGGATGTATTCAGCAGATTGATTTACAGTACGCGTATGTCTCTAATGATCGGACTTCTTTCTGTTTTAGTTTCACTATTGCTTGGTGGATTGATAGGATATTCTGCCGGATTTTATGGCGGAGTTTTAGATACAATCCTCATGCGTATTGTTGATTTCTTCTTTTCTGTTCCGATACTATTTTTAATCGTTTTTCTCATTGCAATGTTCGGCAATTCATTATTTCTTCTAGTTTTTGCGCTTGGACTTGGGGGCTGGATGTCTATTGCATGGCTTGCAAGAGCAGAAACTATTTCTTGCAAGAAAAAAGAATACATCGAAAGTCTTAAATTAATTGGGCAGAATGATCTCAAAATTCTTACTAAACACATTCTTCCGAATACTATTTCGCCAATAGTAGTTGCTTTAGTTCTGCAATTTGGAAATGTAATTATGGCTGAATCTGCGCTTAGCTTTTTGGGTTTGGGTGTTCAGCCGCCGACTCCAACTTGGGGAAGCATTATTAAAAGCGGGTACGATTTTATTTCCACTGCCTGGTGGCTGACTACATTTGGCGGATTGGCGATTGTGATTTCTGTATTATCGTTTAATCTTATTGCTGAGGGAATGGCGAATCGCTTTACTCACACAAATCGGTAACAAACTTTATTTAATAGCCAGCAATTAATCGGAAATAATTTCTATCTCTTGTAACATTGGGTAATTTATTCCTGAGCAAGTGGCGAGTTCTCTAATAAAATAGGCATTTATTCCTGGTATAATAATTGAAGTTTTGGTGAGGAGTCATGACATTTTGAATTTAATGAAAGCAGAAAAAAACCTGAAAAGCAAAATTATCAATTTATCTAGTATTGTCTTATCGATCATACTTATTTCAAGCTGTTCGGAAATTAAAGATTTCACCAACAATCCGGCACTTCACGATACAAATGAAATTGATAAACCTGGCACTATTACACATTTGCAGTCTGCGAAAGCAGAGATTAATGGGGAATCAGGTGGAACTCTTTCGATAGAGAAAAACTACATCAATCCATATGGAGAAAACGCGAATGTTAGTGTAACATTAGTCGTACCAGTTGGTGCTTATTTGGGTACAAAAAACATCTCGATGACAACAAATGATAAAGATTTGTCGATTACATTTTCGCCAAAGTCTGATTTTGCAATTCCTCTCAAATTAAGTCTTAGTTTTACGGAGTGACTTTAGCATATAGAGGAATAGATGTCAATAAAACAATCGACTTCGTATACATCTATCCAAACGGACAAACTGAACTGATAAAAAATAATGGCATTCTCGTTAATGGTTCTCAAGGAAGCATTGCAGTTAATTCAGCGGAACTGATGCACTTTTCACGATACTCTTTTTCGAACAAAAAGGGTGGCTCTAGCAAATAGTTAAATCTACTTAAGAAAAATGAAAAGAATGAATAAAAGAAAATTCTCAATGAAACTTTTAACAAAATTTCAATTATTGACTATGATGATTTTTACAGTTGGAGTCTTTGGCTGCGGTGATGTATCAGAGTATTCGAATCCAGTTGCAGCTAATAATATTGACGGTTTTAACTGGTTGTCGTTACCGCTGCACGAACATCAAACTCCTGATGGAATTTCATTTCAAAAAGTTTATTTCACAGTCTCAAAAAAATAGAAGGCAATGATGGCGGGAAGCTCGAATTGAACAATGAATATCCAGGAGGACCATTTGGCAAGGTTAAAGTTGAACTGAAGCTTGAATTTAAAAATAAAAGTTTTGAGGGTGAGCGAGAAATCAGCATGACTGTACAACCGGAATTTGGTTCTGCTGTATTTCAACCTCATGGGACATTTTTGAGACCAGCGGAATATAATGCGAAGTTCGAAGGTCTAGATTTGAGAGGAATTGATCCAAAAAAAGTTCGATTTGTCTACATGGCAGAAGATGGTTCATATGAATTTATTTCTGCTGAAAAGATAAAAGTTGATATAGGAAAGGGGAAGCTGCAAGTTGAAGATGCTCAGCTTCCTCATTTTTCAAGATTTGGATTTGTGAATTAAAAATAGGTTAAAAAATGCAAAATATATCCGACAATATTAGATGAGTGAAAATTTAGGTGAGAAAATGGTCTATCAGAAAATAAAGTTTATCTTATTCATAATCCTTACTATTGGATTATTCAGCTGCGGGGATGTAGTTGACTTTTCTAATCCGGTTTCGGATCAAAACCCGAATGGAATGAGATGGATTTCGCTGCCGCTTCTCGAAGTGCAGACGCCCGATGGAATATATTTCGAAAAAGTATTTTATACTGTAACAAAGGCAATCAATGGAAAAATTGGCGGAGAGCTTGAGTTGAAGAACTCATATAAAGGCGGTCCGCTTCGCAATGTTAAATTTGAAGCTCGATTAACATTTGAAGAAAATTGTTTTGATGGTGTTCGGCAAATCAGCATGTCTATTCAACCTGAATACGGGTCGGCTGTGTTTGAACCTCATGGAGAATTTAATAAACCCGCAATTTATAATGTAAAATTTGAGGGATTAGATTTAAAGGGAGTTGATCCACAAAATATAAGATTCGTTTATATGGCCGAAGATGGAACTTATGAATATATTGCTGTTGACAAAATTAAAGTAGATGTAAATAAAGGTCTTCTTCAGGTTATAAATGCACAACTTCCGCACTTTTCACGTTTTGGATTTGTGAATTAGACTAAAAAGATTAGTCATGAAAAATTTTTTCCTTGAAGAAATAAATGAACTGCTAACTCAGTACACAAATGCAGAGACTATTGAGAAGTTTCAGTCAGTAAAGGCAAGAGCCTGGGTTGAACCAATCAACTATTTAGGGAAATTATCGTTTTTCGATGAGGAACAATTAAATGTTGAGTTCACCCCCGCAGATGACCGAATGGAATTCGATAAAATAATTACTCTTGCAGAAAAATCATTTGATTCCGATAAGTATAACGATTTTCTATTGCGGCTTGGACAAGTTTGTATCTCTAACGGGAAAGTCAATTTAGCAAAGGAGATATTCACTAAAGTAAATCGAATGAATGAACAGAATTTACACAAAGCTAATTCTCTTTATTTCCTTGCTAATATAGATAGCAAAAGTGCAAAGTGGAAAAACGCCTCCGAAAATCTTACCGAAGCAATTCAAATTTTCAAAACGCACGAAGACAATAACGGGATCTCGAAGTGTGAAAACTTATTCGGATCTATTGCTGGTAACCAAGGTAAACTCGATGAGGCGGAAGAACATTTTACAAAAGCTTTTGGATTGGCAGATAGATCAAATGAAATCGAATTGACTGCACAAATTGAAATGAATCTTGGAATTATTAATAATATCAAGGGCAACTTTGATTTTGCAGTGCAATATCTAAAAGCTTCACTTGTTAGACTTGAAAAAGTGAAGAATTTGACTCGTATCGCGGAAGCTCGTCATAACCTTGGAATGATGTATTTAGAAAAGGGAGAATATGGATCTGCTCTCGATCAATTTGATGCGAGCATCAGAGTTTCAATTGAATCCGGCTCGCAGCCAATGATGGGCTTGACTTATTTAAGCAAAGCAATGACGTATATCAAATTGGAGCAATATGAACCTGCGGATGCATATGCTACAAAAAGCTATGACCTTTGTTATGGTCTAGACGACAAACAATCACTTGCAGAGATATACAAGATCAAAGGAATAATTGCCAAACACAATAAGAACTACAATGACTCGGAAAATTATTTTCAATCAAGTATACGTTTGAATGAAAAATTTAACGACAGTTTAAATTTAGCGGAAACTACATTTGAACTTGCCAAACTATATGGCAGCATCAATAAAAAAAATGAAGAGGAAGATTGTCTGAATCAAGCATTGAAGTATTATGAAAAGATTGAATCCGCCGCAAGAATTAAAGAACTGCAAAAATTACTCGATAATAAAAACAGCCATTTACAATTTTGATGATAAACTATGAATATTAATAATATTTTTTCGGCAGAACTAAACGAGATATTAAAAGAATATTTCGATTCGAATACGCTGAATAGACTTTATGATAATGTCAGGAATAAATTAACTCCAAGTTATGATGGAAAATTGTCAGAGTCGGATCGAAAACAAATTAATGCCGTTATTCCAAATGGATCCGAGCAGAGAATATTGATCGATTTAGTTTTGACTGTCGCACGTAAAGAACTTAATGAATTAAGATACTTAAGTTTACTGTTAAAGTTCAGTGAATTAATGGTTTATAACGGCGAGCTGAATTTTGCCCGCGAAATGGCTGAAGAAGTTTTAGACTCCACGAAGTTCGATGAATCCAACTGCAAACTAACTGCACAGGCATATTTAATTTCAGCAAAGATTGATTGGTCGCAGGCTTATTGGAAAGAAAGCATCCAAAATACCGACATGGCCTATGAAATCTTCAATGAGCTTAATGATAAAGAGGGTTGTGCTAAATGTGAAAATATGTTTGGAACGATTTTCGGCGAGCAGGGAAAAATTAAACAGGCAAGTCACCATTTTGAAAAAGGTTTAGCTTTATTGAAAGAATCTCAAAATTCAGAATTGGAAGCTGCATTTGAAGTTAATCTTGGAATTCTCTATACGATGATTAACGAAAATGAAAAAGCATTAAATTACCTGATGAGCGGCTTGGCAAAATTCGAAACTAAACAGGACTATAGAAGAGTTGCACGTATCAACCACAATATCGGAATGCTTCATTTGCGGATGGGTAACTTTGACGAAGCGATTACCGCTTTTGATATTTGTCTCAATGTGTCTCTCGATTATGGATATCTCTCCAATTGTGCAATTGCCTATCTTGGCAAAGCGTGGGTAAAAAATCATCTAGGTGAAACTGAGATAGCCGACGCATTCACTCACAAAGCAATGGAAATAGCTTATAAGATCAATGACAAGCTTTCAATTGCAGAAGTTTATAGAATCAAGGGTCTGATTAATCAAAATCTTAAGGATCTTAATCTTTCGGTGGAATTCTTTGAAAGTTGTGTGCGTCTGAATAAAGACTTTGAGAATGATTTCAATGAGATGGAGAGTAATATCCATCTTTCTGAAATTTACAGTGGCCAAAATCTTAACGAAAAAGCACAAACGCTGTCAAAAAAATCAAAAGATTATTACAATCAAATCAGAGAGATGGCTGCCAATTAATCTCAAGGAGCCGATTAATCACATTCTGATTTCCCTCTGGCAGAAATTTACCTAATTCACTAATTACGGGGCGGACTCGGCACGTATTTATTTACTTGCAAGTCGTTTTAATCAGATTTATTTTTAGTAAGATGAAACTGGAAATCCAATCAACTAAAAATATTATCGAGTCATTAAGTGATTCTTAACTCCCGATATAAAATTATCAAAAAATTGGGGGAGGGACGCGGAAACGTGTTTCTCGTTCAGGATCTGTCACGGGGAAATGCGCTTGTTGCACTTAAGGCGATTTCGAAAGAGAATATATCACCGGAAGAAATAAAATCTTTAATCAATGAATTTAGGATTTTAAAACGATTCCGGCATCCAAATGTTGTGCAAGTCTTTGATTTTGCGAAAGTGTACGAATCCGATGACGCTGACTTAATTGACTCATACTTTTACACAGCGGAATATATTGACGGGCAAAATTTAATTGAAACATTTAAGTTTTCTTCAGACTCATCAACACACGATTTTGAAGAATTCTATAAAATATTATTTCAACTTTGCACCACACTTTATTACATCCATCAATCGGGTTTAATTCATTATGATATAAAGCCGGAAAACATTCTCATACAAAAAACTCAGTCTGGTCATATCAGTAATATAAAGCTTATTGATTTCGGGTTTGGTGCGGCTGGAGAAACTAAACTTCGGGGGACACCTGCATACGTATCTCCGGAAATTATCAGAGGTGAAACTTCAGATCATAGAACTGATCTATATTCACTCGGTGCAGCAATTTATCATGTGATTTCAGGCAAAGCTCCGTTTGAATCTGAGGATCAAGTTGAATTATTAAAACTGCATTTATCTGCCGAACCAGAATCTTTACCAGCCTTCGTTCCTTGTTCTCTTCAGGAAGTTATTTCTAAGCTAATGAGAAAGAATCCGGATGAGCGCTACTCAAACAGTTTAGAGATTCTCACCGATTTGGGCGGCGATTTACAATTTAAATTGGAGAATATTTGGTATTTCCCAAAGGTTCTTACGACTCGAAAACAAGAAGTTGAAACCGTTGAGAACTATGTTCGTGAAGGAAAAGAAAGCGCATTAAATGGATATTTGATCTTTGGCGAGGAGGGTACCGGCAAATCGCTTTTGATGGAGAATATTGAACAATCGCTTATCGATGATCATCATTCAGTATATCTGATTAGCACTCAGCAGCAGTCTTTTCGAGCTTACGATTATTGGCTGAATTTAATTCAGATGATAAAGGAACATCTTCGAAGCAGTCATTCAAATGAAGAAAATGCACAGGCGGTTTTAGATTCGCTTGCAAAAATGGAATCTTTGTTCGATCCTGAGATGGGGAATTTGCTTAAGCCCGAATCTTTCCGTATTGATTTAGCGGAAGTATTAATTGATTATGCAGAGTGCGAACCGTTTGTTTTGTTAATCGATGATTTCCAAAACCTCGATAAGATATCTAAAGAATTCTTAAGATATATTCTACCTGCTCTTACTAGCTTGGGAGTTAAAACCATACTATCGCTGACCACTTCTCAGCTTAATGATGATTTCGTTAAATCATTAGTAAATTTTGAGACGATTGTTCTAAGTCCTCTTGATCGAGAGCAGATCCTCCAACTATTAAAGGCTTATTTCAAGTGGGATTTCCCGTATGATGAAGTAGCCGAGCTGATTTTGGAATATGTTGATTGTCTTCCGAGCTCAATAAAAGATTTTTTGGATTACTTATTTCAGACAAAAATTATAACAATTGATCATGGAAACTTTCAATTCCACGCCGAATTAGTTAATGAATCATCAATAAGAGAAGATATTGATCATATTCACGAAACTCGTTTCGAAAAACTTTCGGAAGGCGAGAAAGAAGTCCTTAAATATCTTTCATGTTTTTCATTTCCTATTTCGATAGATGATTTGTCCGTGATCATCGGTCAGGACAGTAAGGAACTGAAAAACACAATCGACCAACTATCATCTTTGGGATGGATAAAATTTGAAATTGAAACGCGCACATTGTTTATCCCTATAAAAAGTTTTCGAAGCTATTTATACAGCATTTTTTCAGATAGAAATGCTTTTCACCTGAAAGCTGCCGATGTTTTCGAAAAATTAAGCTACTCATCTGATTTAATTGCTGGTCAATATGAACTCGCCGGGAATAAATCAGAAGCTTTTAAGTTTTATTCAAAAGCTGCTCTATCAGCGGAGAAACTCGAAGCATTTTCTTTAATGGAGGAAATTCTTGATAAGGCGTCGGATAATCTACCGCCGGAAATAGATCCGATTCATATAAAAAAAAATTATGCTCGATGCTATTATCATCTTTCTCAATACAATAAAGCGTCTCTGATAATAGAAGAATTGCTCCAAAACGATGAATTTGTTGGTAATGAGAAATTTCAATATGCTTTATGGCTGGCATCAATATATCAACGGCTCGGCAATACTGAAAAATCATTAAACTTCTTTGATCATGTTTTCAATCTTGCCGCAACAATTGAAGATAAACTTAGGGTTGAAATAGAACAAATAAATTTAAATGCTACACTCGGAAATTATTCACTGGTTAGAAAACAATGTGAAAATATCTTGCAGGATTACAATGAAACTCTACCGGAACAATTAAAAGCTTCTGTTTTAAATAACCTTGGAATTGCACACTTTATGGAAGGTAATTATGACAGAGCTACGATGGAGTTTGAAGATGCTTTGAGCTTATATGAACGACACGGGGACAAAGTAAAACTCTCTCATTTGAATATGAATTTAGGAAATGTTTTGAACATAAAAGGAGATAGAAAAGAGGCAAATAAGTTTTGGCATAAAGCAATGAAATTGAACGAGAGTTATGGTGATTTATCACAAAAAGCAAAAATATTGAACAACATGGGGATTTCAGCTTACGATGAATTCGAGTATGATGAAGCAATAAATTATTATCAAGAATCGAAAGAGATCTTTGAAAAAATAGGGGATTCAATAGGTGTCGGAATGATCTTGTTCAATATTTCCGAGACAGCATTCGCAATGTGCGATTACTCTTTGTCATTTGAATGTCTTACTGCCTCTAAGGCATATTGCAAAAAACTTTTTGATAATGAGGGCTTGGCTCAATCCCTATTTTTAATTGGCAGACTTTATTTAATTTTCAATCAAGTTGAACTTGCAGAAAAAATTTATATTGAGCTTGAAGAATTAATTGAAGCAAATAAATTACATGCATCGCAGCGGCCGTACATGTTATATCTTTCTGCTTCCATCAAAATGCAAATGAAGAAATATGAGGAAGCCGAAATTAAAATTGAATTATCACGCGAGTTATTTAAAGACAACTCAATACAGTATTTTGAATTCAAGTGCAGTGTATTACTTATGGAAATCTATATGTTTCTTGGCAAGTATGATAATACAATTCGAATCTATAATGAGTTGAGTATTACGGATGCGTTTACGAATAATAAATTATTACATGCTGAGTCATTGCTCATAATGGGTAAGTTAACTAAAAGGCATGGCGTAGAATTGGGTCAGTCAGAAATCGATTATTTCTCCAAAGGTATCAATCTGCTTGAAAACATGCCGATTTCTGAAGTTACATGGCAGCTGGTTTTTCACCTTGGAGAAGAATTCCTCACGAAAGGAGTGTATCAAAAAGGGATTGAACACCTGACGAATGCGAATTTGTTAATATCTTACCTCTGCAGTAAGATAAAAGAGAAAAAATTTCTTGTTTCTTATGTCACTCAACCGGAACGGAAAAGAATTATTGAAAAAATTGAAAAAAATCTCGTAAATTTAGATGAAAATGGCTGAGAGTATTTTAAAATCTATTTTTATCAAAATTGTCGAAAATCAAGGAGCTGAAAATAATTTCAACTGGCTTTTTGAGACTATTCCAAATGCATTAATTAAAAGTTTTCCGCCTGATGAAATAAACCTTTCAGTTAATGATACAAAACGCGGAATTTTTATTTTTAATCTTATTGATTTTTCTAAGGACGTATATAATTGTATCACCAAGCCATCACACGAGTTCAACACTGATAATGTTATCATTGTTACCTCAAAGCATCATGCAATTGAAACGGCCGAACTGATTAGATTTGGCCATAATCAAGTGTTTTTTCTGCCAGACGACCAATTTATTCTTCGAAAATATGTCTCTGAACTTGTAAGCCATAAACTAACACTATTTAATTCTGATTTTTTTAAGCATAAGGAAAAAAGAAAACATGATTTTTCAGCAATCGTTGGGAATTCGAAAATACTGCAAGAAGCGATTGAACTCTGTAAAACGCTTTCAAAAAATTCTGATGTCAGCGTTCTAATTACAGGTGAAACTGGAACTGGTAAAGAACTTTTTGCGAGAACAATTCATTTTAATAGTGATAGAAGCCCCGATCCTTTTATTGACATTGTCTGTTCGGCAATTCCAGAAACGCTGCTCGAATCAGAACTCTTCGGGCACATGAAAGGAAGTTTCACCGATGCAAGAACCGATAAACCTGGATTGTTCGAAATAGCTGCAAACGGTACAATTTTTTTAGATGAAATCGGTGACCTTAATCACGCTACACAAGTTAAAATTCTTAAAGCAATAGAAAATAAATCTATTCGAAGAATTGGCGGATTGAAAGATATTCAAATTCATGGAAGAATAATCACCGCCACGCACAGAAACTTAGAAGAATTAGTTCAGCAAGGAAAATTTCGACTTGATCTTTATCACCGTCTGAAAGTTGTTACGATTGAAATTCCTCCATTAAGAGAACGAGATGATGATATAATTTTATTAGCAGAAAAATTCGTTCAAGAGAATAACATTAAGTATACTAAAAAGGTAGAGGGATTGACAAAGCGAGCAAAGCGCAAACTCAAAGAATACAAATGGCCAGGAAATGTTAGAGAATTAGCACATATAATCGAAAGAGCTGTTCTGCTTTCAAATAATAATTCAATAGATGAGTCTGATCTCGTTTTCACACACAAGAAATCTGTTTCTGCCTTGGAAAAAAAGTCAACTGTTAACCTTAAAATTAAATTAAATGAAGCTAAATTAGCCAGCCTTGAATTCGCATTAGCAAACGAAGTTTTAAAAAGTGTTGATGGAAATAAAACCGAAGCGTCAAAAATTCTTGGCGTATCCCGTCCTAAACTTGATAGAATTCTTAAGAAGAAATAATCCCCTGTAAAAAACTTTTACTCTATTTCGTTTGCTCTGCAACTAATCCTTTTCATATTAGCTAGTTATCACAAATGGTTAAGACGACTTTGAGTATGGAAGTAAAAGCCATGTGCCTGATCTCAACAAAACATAAAAAAACTTATGTTTTATTCTTATAACCTTGAAACTTGTCTGAAAAGAAACCTAGTAAATGCTGAATAAACTAATTATTTATTCAAATTTTGGATTCGAAACTTATTATTGGACCTGCTTGTGAATGTAAATCAATAATTAGCCCTTTGTCTAATATTAACCACAAAAGTGTAAAAGTATTATAAAAAACTGTTATATTATTCATAAACCCTTTGGCACAACAATTGCCTTCATAACATCATATTGATAGGTACTAATAAATATTAACAAAAATACTTAAGGAGAGTATTATGAAAACAAACTTAAAAAATCTTCTTCTTGTGCTGGCTGTTAGCACATTTGCAATTGTTGGTTGTCAAGAAGCGTTATCACCTAACGCTCCAGTTGATAACTTCTCAATTCAAGATATAAACACTCCTCCCCCAGGAGTCAAATTCCTAAAGTTTGAAAATGTTTCTTCGAAGGGAGTTTCACCTAGTTCAGTCGGTTATGCCGAAGCAACATTAGATCCTGCTGTTGGTGGAACAGTAGGCGGAGCTGAAACTTTTGGAAATAGAGTTTTAATTCCGGCGGGTTCATTTTCAACGACTACTACTTTTTCTGTCAGTGCATTTGATGGTGGAAGTTTTTCGTACGTTGACTTCGGTCCATCAATGTCTTTTAATTCAAGTGTTTATATCACACTTGATTTTTCAAGATATAATCTTTCGCAAGGTCAGTTTTCAAGCTTGAAAATATATTACTGGAATGCGAACGAGGGGAAATGGGTGATGGTGAATAATCCTTCACGATACGATAAAACAAGTGCAACTATTTCCACTTGGGTGAATCATTTTTCACGATATGCATTCGGCAATTGACAAATAATCACTTTAAGAAAGAGCTTTAAGCGTCATGACCAAAACTATAAATTTTATAGAAGCGCTCTTCGAAATATCAATGAGATATTGCGGGAAAGAAGCAATTGAGGATCTTAGAGAAATATTAAGTCATGCCGAAAAGTATGAGAATGAGTTAGTTAATAAGATCAATTTCGATGTCGTTGATCAAACTCCACAAGTTAGAGTTCTTACCTATTTTGATAATCTTATAAGTTACGCAGGTAAGCACCTGCGTGAAATTGATTATCTTAGTTACCTTGAAGAAATTGGAGAATTATGTATAAGTGCTGGTGAAATGCCCTTTGCAAAGGAAGTTTTTGACATACTTCTTTTCGAGAGCAGCAAATCAGCAAAGTTTGCATTACTTACAGCTCGATCGTATCTAAAAAGAGCTGAAGTGTTTTCTAGACAGGCTAATTGGAAACAAGCCGAATCGGATCTCACTAAAGCAAAGAAAACATTCTCCGAGAAGAAAGATAAAAAAGGTTTAGCAAGAGTTTCAAATCTTTATGGTAATATCAATGCCGAAAGAGGAAAGATTAAACTTGCTAAAAAACATTACGAAGATGCCTTAATAGTATTCACAAAAACTAAAGATTCAATCTGGGTGGGAACCGTAGAAATGAATCTTGGCATTCTTCAGACGATTCAAGGAAGCTGGGATGTTGCGTTCACTCATTTCAAAAGATCTTTGACAGCTTTTGAAAAATTGAGCGATTTAAAGAGATTAGCAGAAATTCGTCATAATATCGGAATGTTATTCAAAAATCGTGGTGAGCTTGATTCAGCTATTACTGAATTCGATAGAAGTATAGAGTATTCCTTTGGAGCAAATTATTTACCTACAATCGGATTATCATATCTCGCTAAAGGAGATATTTATGCTAAGATGGAAGACTATACGTTAGCCATGGAATTCTGCAATAAAGCTATGCAGATTTTTTACAAGATTATGGACAGATTAAGTTTGGCTGATACCTATAAGGTTAAAGGAATTATTCAGCGAGACAATTCAAATCTTGAAATTGCAGAATCATACTTCTTAACAAGTCTGAGAATCAATGAGGAAAATGAAAACATTCTGAATTATGCCGAAACTTCTTATGAAATAGGACTTCTCTATCGTAAGTGGAAAAAATCTGATTTAGCGATAAAATACTTTAAGTTAGCTAAGAAATTTTTTAATCTTATCGGCGCAAAAGAAGATACCGCAAAGGTTGAATTGATTTTAGAAAGATCATAAAACAAACTGTTTAACAAAATTATAACATGAAGTATAACGATTTCATATCAATGCAAAAGATGAATGCTCCTCGAATCAAGACAGATTCGGATAGGGAATTCAAGCTTGAAAATATTGAGATGATTCTCAACATACTCAAGAAAATAAATCATTCTCTTGTATTGAATGACGTTTTAAATCTTGTTATGATAAATGCAATTAAAATTGCAAAAGCGGAACGGGGATTCTTGTTATTACTTGATAATAACAACGATCTGATTTATAAAATCGGATTGAATATCGAAAGTGAACCTGTTCCAGAATCAGCTTTTGAAATCAGCCGAAGTGTTGTAAATGATTCATTCAGGTACGGTGAATCAATTTGTGTTGAGAATGCGCTCGGCGATCAAAGTTTTCACTCCAGACAAAGTATTTTGAACCTAGAACTTCAAACTGTTTTATGTACACCATTGATTGCTAACAATGAGAAGATCGGTGTAATTTACGTTGACAGTAAGAAATTGCAGGCAATTCATAAAGATGAAGTTATAAAAGTATTTGAAATTTTAGCTGGACATGCTGCAATTGCAATTAGAAATGCAAAATTGTATGAAAAAATAAATGAGGCGTTTAATGAAGTTCAATCACTTCATGAACGTCTCATTAAATCAGAAAGAATCGTTCTGAAAAAAGAATTAAATACCGAGATCGGATATGAAGTTCAGAATTTGGTTCACTTAGCACTTCTTGAAAACGACAGCATTTTAAGAAAAATTCAGAAGATTCCTTCTAACGTACCTATACATTCAGATGATGTACAAGAACTTGTCCAAAAGGTTTATGTGGCTACAGAAAGTGTCAGAAAAATTCAACGTTTCTCGCAGACTTTGATTTCAAGCACAAGGTTGGAATCAAAAAAAGAACTAAAAGATTTGAATATTACTGTTCGATCTGTAATACAATATGTAAAGCAATTGAATAAATTCAAGAATGCTGATTTTGTTTTGAATTTAGAAAAAATGCCTTTGGTTGAGTACGACACTGAACAAATTGAGCAAGTTCTTGTAAATCTATTAAATAATTCTATTGAAAAACGTGAAGATGCTACAATAAAAATCTCAACACTTCACGACGAGGAATATGATCAAATCGTTATAAAAGTCCACGACAATGGACCTGGGATCCCACACGAGTTAGCCAAAGATATCTTTACTCCGAAAGTCAATAAAAAAGTGAATGGTAAAGGATATGGATTAATTATGGCTAAAAAGATTATCGATAATCATAATGGTAAAATATCTTTTATCTCAGATAACGGACGTGGTACAACTTTCTATTTTTCCCTGCCAGTAGCTTAAAATCCTTTTTTTTTATCAAGTTAGTGTTGGTTAATTATTTAAAAAGATAATAACTTTGCAATAAGTACAACCGATCAATTTATTGTATATGAAAACAACGGAACTCGACATCATAAATAACTTTTCCGATTTTTTCGGATCATCAAATGATCTGGTTTTTTTAATTGACAAAGAGAATAACATAATTGATGTAAATGAGTTTGCAGTCGAGTTTTTCTTTGAATCCAAGCTGAATCTTGTGTCTCAAAATTTTACTGGACTATTTGACATCCAAAGAAGTGAGAAAGATAATGTGGTCAGTTTCGTACCGATAAGTTCGAAAAGTTCAACTCCACTGCAAGGAAATATCTTTCACTTAAAAGAGGGGTATAAATTACTTATTATAAAAGAGGCAATTGAAAAAAAAGTTCTCTTTCAGCGTTTATTGAACCATTCCCCACTTGGCTTTATTATTTTTAACAAAGACGGATCTGTTTATTATTACAATGATCAATTCATTGATCTGTGGGGACTTAAAAAAGAGGATTTATCAAATTATTTGATTTTTGAAGACCGTCTCCTTGAATCCTCCGGAAAGCTTAAGCTCATTCAGGATGCATTTACCGCAAACAATCCTGTATATACAAGCGGGTATTTTGATCAACTGATGGAACGAGGAAGGGGATATCAGATCTGGCTGGAAACTTTAATACTTCCTATTTTTGATTCACTTGGAAATATTGATAAAGTAGCGCTGATCCATACTGATATCAGTGATATTAAACTTGCACGTGAGGAAGTTAAAATTGCCATCGACCGAGAAGAGGAAGCAAATAGATTAAAAAATACTTTCCTGGCGAATTTATCACATGAGATTAGAACTCCATTAAATTCCATCATAGGTTTCAGCGAGCTTATAACAGAATTTGCTAAAGAAAATCTCACTGAAGCAGAAACTGAATTACTAGGCACATTCAAGCGGGGTATTAGCAGACTTCACAAGACGCTTACTCAAATTATGGAAATATCACAGATAGATTCCGGGAGTTATCCGGTTAGACTAAAACCGATCAATGTTGAAGAAAAAATTTCTCGGATTCTTAGTTCAAAAAATAAAGAAATTGAAAAGAAAAAAATTGAAGTAATTACTTCATTTGATCCGATAGCTAAGGAAGTACTTGCTGATGAAACAGCTCTCGAAAATGTCCTTAATAATTTAATTGATAATGCAATAAAATTCACCGTCAAGGGAAGCGTTACAATTGAAACTAAATCAAATGCTCCAAATACCATTTTGTTTTGTTCAATAAAGGATACGGGTATCGGAATTTCACCCGAATATCTCGATCACATATTTGAACCGTTCAGTCAAGAAAAAATAGGTTATTCCAGACCTTTTGAAGGGAATGGCTTAGGATTAGCATTAACAAAACGGTTCTTAGAATTAATGAATGGAAGTATAACTGTCGAAAGCACCAAGGGAGTCGGTACGAACTTTACTTTTTCTATTTCGATTCATTAAAATGTCGGTTCGCTTTAAAAAGTTGTAAACTTTAGTTAAGTTTAGTCCGATAATTATAACACATGTAATTTAGAAGTATGACTAAAAAACAATCAGAACCAACATCAAAAAATACCCTGCATATTATCTTTATAATTTTCACGCTGATCATTCTAGGGCTGGAATACTCTCTCTATTATTTTGAAAGTAATAGGATCATTGACGAAGAAATTGAGAATCTTAACTCTGTAGCAGTGACTGAAGAAATGAACGTCATCAATTGGTATAACACAATCAAAGAAAAGGCTGTAAATTTTCAGTCCTCATCTTTATTCCGAAAAACGTTCGTTTCAATAATCCAAAATCCAAACGATGCACAAAATCAATATAATGCATCCGAATTCCTCAGATTAGAAGCCAATGAAAAAAGATATATTGGAGCGTTTGTTTGTGACAGCTCAGGTGAAAAAATCTATAATCTTGGGACATTAAAATATTCATTACGACCTAAAACAAAAAACGACTTATACAAAATAGATTTTGAAACTCCTTCCCATCTTTCTGAGATGGATTTGCTTTATGATGAGAAGACCGAATATTTTATCCCGTACTTGGAGTTCGTGGTTGGTGTCTTCAATTCAACTGACTCATACTCAAAACCCATCGGGTATGTAGTGTTTTTAATCAATCCTAGAGAAGAATTATTCAAGTTGTTGAATACTTGGGTGAAACAGAAGAGTACGTCTGAGTCAATGATTATTGGCATTGATGGTGATGAAATCGTTTATTTGAATGATCTGCGATATGTACAAAACTCTGTTTTAAGGTTGAGAGCAAAAATGGGAGTTGAACAAATTCCCGGAAAAAGAATCTCAACCGCTCAAAAAGGTGTTTATGAAGGATTAGACTATCGCGGAGAAAAAGTCTTAGCTTACACGACCTTTATTCCGCAAATGAATTGGTACTTGGTTGTTAAAGTTGACAAGGTAGAAATTCTCGCTAATGCAAATAAGATCTTATACCTGCTCTCAGGAAGCATTGTACTAATTTTGTTTTTAATCATTATTGTACTTGGTGTCCTATGGAAGAGAGAGGGGATTGAAACGCTTAAGAAGGATCTAGAAGTTCAAAAGACTCAGGCAATTCTATCACAAAAATATCAGATTGTTAGCAAGTATGCGAATGATGCTTTTATACTTATAAATAAAAATGGACAGATTGTTGAAGCTAATGATAAAGCCGTTGAGATGTACGGTTACACTCATCAAGAATTAAAGAACATGCCTGTTATGCTTCTTCGAAGCCCTGAGGTCCGTGATGAACTGCCGTCAATCATGGAAAAAATAAAGAGAAGTGGCGGGATGGTGTATGAAACAATCCATCAGCACAAAAGTGGAACACGGTTTCATGTAGAAATTTCTGCAAAGATAATTGCAATTGACGGTGAGATCTTCTTTGTAGGTATTTACAGAAATATTGAAGATCGCAAAAGAGTCGAGAATGAATTAAAAGAATCAGAAAAGAAGTTTCATTCGTTGTTCGAGCAGGCGCACGATGCAATCATGATACTTCGTGGTGACGAAATAATTGATGTCAATAATAGGGCATTGGAACTGTTTAATCTAAAGAAGGACGTTGTACTTAATAAAAAGATCATTGACCTTTCAGTTCCAATCCAGCCGGATGGATTAAATTCTCGCGAGTCGTTTCCAGAGAAACTTCAAAAAGCAATGCGGGGTCAGTCTGCACTGTTCGATTGGCAATTCAATAAAAAACACTCGGGTCAGTTTGACTCAGAGGTCAGTTTGAGTACTGTGATGATAAAAGGTGAGACCTTTATTCAAGCAATTATTCGAGATGTAACTGAAAAGAGAAAATCTCTCGAACAAATGAAAAAACTTACCAATGCGATTCAAAACACAGCAGAAATGATGCTTATAACCGATACAAAAGGTATCATTGAATATGTTAATCCAGCTTTTGAAAAAATCACTGGTTATTCCTCAGAAGAGATAGTTGGAAAGACTCCTGCAATTCTTAAATCGGGTCAGCAATCGCAAGAGTTTTATAAAGATCTATGGGATACAGTACTTACGGGAAATTCATGGCACGGTATTCTTGTGAATAAGAAAAAAAATAATCAACTATATACTGAAGAAATGATCGTTTCGCCGATTCGCAATGAAAAAAATGCGATCATTTCGTTTGTAGCCGTGAAGAAGGATGTCACAGAAAGAATCAAGGGAGAGGAAGAAGTCAAGCGGGCACGATTCAAAGCAGAAGAATCAGATAGAATTAAAAGTAATTTCCTTAGCATGATGTCTCATGAGGTTAGGACGCCGCTAAATGTAATCCTGGGTTTTCTTGATATTATAAAAAATGCAGTCAATAAAGAATCATTCCCTGAAAAGGATCATTTCTTTGATATGATCAATCGAAATAGTAAGAGATTGATGACACTAATAAATGACATCATCGATGTTTCGAGAATTGAATCGAATGAAATGAAGCTCACATTGTCAAACCAAAATCTACATAAGCTGTTAAGCAACATGACCTCAGAATTTGAAATGTCAGCAAAAGCAAAGGGACTAAAAATAGTTGATGATTTCCAAAAAATTGAAGATATAATTGTCCGTGTTGATGATACAAGATTCCAACAGGTTCTATCGAATCTCTTAACTAATGCGATTAAGTTCACTATAAGAGGGAAGATTACCGTCTCGGCAAAGACTGCAGGAAACAGTGTCCATATCTTCGTGAAAGATACAGGGATTGGCATTCCTCCCGAATTTAGACCGCATCTGTTCGAATTCTTTAGACAGGCAGATGAAGGATACAATCGCAACTATGAAGGAGCCGGTCTAGGATTGGCGATTTCTTATAAACTTGTTAAACTAATGAACGGAGATATGAAAGTTGACAGTGAGGTTGGAAAAGGTTCTACGTTCACAATTACATTCCCAATTATTGATGAATCGGCGGCTGTCGAAGCGGAAGTAAAAGAAATCGAACTTGCAGAGAAGGAAAAGTTAGTGTCTGCAGAGCCAACAGTTCTTATTGTCGAAGATAATCAGGATAACAGTTACTTTGTTGAAGTCATCCTTCATAAACTTGGCGTTCGGTATTATTCAGTTCCTGGAGCTGGTGAGGCATTTGATTACCTTAAAATGTACAAGTTCGATTTAATCCTGATGGATATTAGTTTAATCAGCGGTATGAATGGCGAAGAAGCATTCAAAGTGATAAGAAGCAATAAAGCATATGAAAATATTCCAGTAATTGCAATGACTGCTCATGCTATGTTGGGTGATAGAGACCATTTTATGTCGGTTGGATTTGATGATTACATCTCAAAACCATTTACTGTTGAGCAGCTAACAGAATTACTGTTTAAATTCCTTCGGAAGGGCTTAGAAGAGACTGTTTAATAACAAATGAAAATTAGACAGAATATTATTCATTCCTAAATTTTCAATATTTAGTTCCGATAATATAATCAAGTTACTCAGAGTATTTTTCAAAATAATGTTCGCACAGTACTTTCAAACATATCGAAACTTCCTCTTATTTCTGTCACTAATTTGTGCATTGCTATTTTTTGGCTACACGATTTACAATATTGAAACACAAAAGATAATTGATTCAGAAGTAAGTAACCTCGAAACATTTTCTGCTTCGGAGGAAGGAGTAGTCCTAAGATGGCATGAAGATATTATAGAGCAGGGAAGTTTATTCCATGATTCAAGAATTATATCAAATCTATTAACTGAATACTTGAAGCAACCCTCCACTGTTTCTTTGCAATCGAATGTTTCGGAATTCTTAAAATCTCAGACAAGAAATAAGTACGTTCTAACCGGATTTGTAACTAATGCTCAATTAAATACATTATTAAAACTTGATGGCTACCATTTTCAACTCTCTGAGAATACGATTGATACACTGAAGAAAATAAATCTAAGAAGGTTCGTTTATCTCTCGCAGCCTCAACTGCATCCCGAGACAAACACTCCTTATCAGGAATTAGTAATTGCAATAAATAATCTTTCTGACAAAAGTGAAAAAGCTGCTGGCTATCTTGTCTTCATCATAAATCTGAGAGAGGGATTATTCAAGCAGCTTAATCGAAATAATCTTGCACAAAAGTCATACGAATCAATTCTATTAAAGAAGAAAAAAGACGAATTACTTTATATTAACGATGTAAAATATGTTCCAAACTTCGCACTTCGATTAAACACAAAAGTTGGTGCAGAAGAGATTCCCGGGAAACGTATAGCGCACTACGAAAAAGGAACAATTGAGGGAATCGACTACCGAGGTGAAAAAGTAATTGCATACGTTTCTTACTTACCGAGTTTGGATTGGTACCTTGTTGTTAAAGTGGATAAAAGAGAAATTCTTACTGAAACAAATAAAGTCTTCTATATTTCTGCTGGCTCGGTGGTGTTAGCTTTGATACTTTTTGGAGTTATTTTTGGTGCAATATGGAGAAAGGAAAAGCTCTTACAGCTTCAGAAAGAATTGGAGCTTCAATTAGAAAAAGCAATACTTTCTCAGAAATATGAAACACTTAACAAATTGGCAAATGATGCAATTCTCATAGTAGATGATAATTTAAAAATAGTTGAAGCAAATGAAAAAGCATTCGAGATATATGGATTTAGTCAAATCGAATTGGAAAGACTGCCACTAGTTTCAATTCATGCAATGGAGGTTCGTTCGTCTGTTTATTCAACTATAAAGAAAATTCGAAGAGAAAATGGATATGTTTACGAAACGATTCATATAAATAACAATGGAGAGAGTTTCTTTGTTGAGGTATCGGCTAAATTCATTGAGATTAATGGCAAAGAATTTTTAATGCAAATTTGCAGAAGCATCGAAGAAAGGAAAAAAATAGAACAAGAACTTCGAACTGCGAAAGCCAAAGCAGAAGAATCGGATCAATTGAAAAGCAATTTTTTGAGTATGATGTCACATGAAGTCCGAACTCCACTAAATATTATTCTTGGTGTAATAGAACTTTTGAACTCAGCTGTTACAAAATCTATCCTTCCATCGAGAGACAATTTATTTGATATGGTAAGCAGGAATAGTAAGCGACTAATAAACTTGATTAGCGATATGATTGATATTTCTCGAATTCAATCAAATGATATATCATTGAACTTCTCAATTCGTAATGCTGAGACACTATTGATAGAACTCAAAGAGGAATTTGAACATGAAGCAAAGCTAAAGGGATTGCAAATCATAACGAAATTCAGTGTACCTGAGGGCCACATAAGAGTAGACGAGGCAAGGTTCCATCAAGTAATGAGTAGTATAATCTCAAATGCAATTAAATTCACTCAGCGCGGCGGAATTACTTTTATTACTGAAATGTTCGATGAAGAACTGCACATCTCTGTGAAGGATACAGGCATCGGTATCGCTCCAGAATTTAAAAAAGCATTATTTGGGTTTTTCCGGCAGGCACAGGAAGGTTATGGAAGAAATTTTGAAGGCGCTGGATTGGGACTGGCTTTATCAAAAAGATACTTGGATATGATGAGCGGAAAACTTGAAGTCCAAAGTGAGTTAAATGCAGGGTCAACGTTTACAGTTATCTTGCCAATCGTTAAATCAGAATTCTTAGCTGAAAATCAGAAGAGTTCAGTGCCCGATGCCTTAAAAAATACTTTGGAATCGAAACCAGCAGTTTTGATAGTTGATACTGATAAAGAAAGTTCTTTTGCAATAGAGGTAATTGTAAATAAACTTGGAGTCGATTATCACATCGTACAAAAAGCTAATGATGTTTTTCAAGTTTTAAAGAATAAAAAGGTTGATGCCATCTTCATCAATTTAAGCAGCCAGAGTAAATATGAGGATGAAAAGATAGTAGACTCGATAAGAAAAGATCTGAATTTAACCGATCTGCCGATTATAGCAATTACAGAAAGTCCCGTTAACGGAAGCAGAGAAAGAATGCTTGCTTGTGGATTCTCTACAATTATTCACAAACCATTCACAATAGAAACCATCTCTAAAATTCTGTTCAAATATATTCAAAAAGAGTTCGTCCAAATTTAGTCATCTAACATCCTATTAAATAAGTTTTTCAAACGTTCTTACATTTTTTATCTTGCAATAAAATTAGGAAACGAATGTATAGAATATTTTTACCACTACTAATTGTAATCCCCATTTTATTTACGTCATGTGAACAAAAGATCGAAACTCCAGATGCTGGCTTCGATTTGAATTCAATTATGCCTGGCGAAGAAGATTTTGCAGGCGAGCCGATTCATGTAAAACTAAGTCAGAGGATTGAAGTAAATTCATTTCAAAGACTGAGCGATCTTACGCTCACTTCAACACCATCCAAAAAAGTTAAAGTAATAACCGAGCATCTTGATAAGCTGAAAAACCTAAATTTTCAGAAAAGCTTGACGCATGTTTTTAATGAACAGATAAATAATGTTACCTTCAGCATCGTGTATTACCAATTTGAAACCGAATCTAATGCGGCCGCGGCTATAGATGTTCTAATTGAAATGCTCTCTGAGTCAATGGATCAAAATTTTAAGTATA
>CAZNDS010000005.1:27306-28403 GCA_964571865.1 uncultured Ignavibacteriaceae bacterium
GGAGCAAATCAAAAAATCATGTATACTTCTTATATGACTTATCAAGTCTTTGTTGGGCTTTATACTCGTGATAATATTCTTTGCCTCACGTTTGTTCCTTATAAAAATGTTTTTCCGAGAGTGATTCCTGTTTCGACAAAAAAATTCAAATTTGACGCGAAGTATGAATCTTATTCTGGACTGCAAGCTTTCGCGAGAATCGATGACGACAGAATAATCAAAGCAAAAAGCGAAATTGAATCCAACGTCAAAATGGATTCAAGTGAGAAATCAAAAAAGCTTGAAGGATTGCTCAAACTTGTTTTAGATTTTCATAAATCAAATTCGATGAATAACGAGCTGATTGTCAATACATTTTTGGCTCAATGTCGGGAAAAAAATCTTGAAGAAGCTTTGAAATATGTGGATCTCAGAATTACACGAGACTTGACGAACAACCTTATTCCCAGCTGGTATGAAACAAGAATTGAAAAAGTATTTGGAAGTAATGGCAGAATAAATCTTGATCCAGGTTCGGCCACGCCTCACATTCAAAACGAGTTTTCGTACGATAATTTATTTGGAGATAAAAAACCATTTCTTGGATTAGTAGAGGTTAAGGGAATTTTATCGGGGGCAAAAAAAACCGGTGAAGTGAAAATTATATTTTCTCTTTTTGGAGATTATGTGAAATTAGTTGATATCAAATTCAACTAATCAGTTAATCAACTGGCAGTGTCGGTTCACTAGGCTGAATAAGAATTTCTTTTTGATATCTGCTGAGTATAGAATCTTTCAGAATGATGCCGATCAGCTCATCACTCTGTTCAGATATTACAGGCAATCCATCTAAGTCATTGTTTTCCATCATTACAAGTGCTTCCTCGCAGTTTTGATTTGGTATAGCACTTGCGGCAATTGTTGTCATGAAATCCCTTGCAATGATAAAACTCGTTATATCGCGAGCTTCTTCCTCGAGGATAACATCTCGAATATCTTGGAAAAATATTTGTCCGATTAATTTTCCGCTGCTATCCTTAACTAAAATAGAATTCAACTTAGATTTAGGGGTATAAAAACGAGTCATGTTAGGTAACGAAACTCATCCTCCAGCTCCT
>CAZNDS010000006.1:0-28381 GCA_964571865.1 uncultured Ignavibacteriaceae bacterium
AGATCTTCAATATTTTTTCGACTTCTTTTTTATCGAGGTCCATAACGTATGGGATATTTGTTATCTCGGCAGATTCTTTAGTCAAGCAAGCTAGATCATCTCGGGTCATGTACTCTAGTTTGAATTTTCTGCTTCCGCACATTAGTTGACGTAAACCTTGAGCCAATCTTTCGTAATATGTATAAAGTCCTAAAGCTCCAGCAGGAATTTTTTGAAATTCTGAATCCCCAAGTTCTTTTCTAAGATGCGCAGCAGTTACAAATATTTCATCGATAGATCTACCGAATCGTTCGATATAAACCGGAAGTTGCCCATCATCTAATGCTCTTCCAATAGTTTTCCCAACCATAGCAGCAGCAATTGGTGCTCTTGCCATTCCAATAAGTTTGGTAAAAGGAGCGCCAAGGGCTAAGCCTTTAAAGATTTGATCTTCGAATGTAAATCCTCCTGCAAAAGCGACTGCGGGAATGTAATGTCCTTTATCGGCTAATTTTTTGATATAATTATAAGTTAGCGAATGAAGTTCAAGAGGTGGAACACCCCATTCATTCATCATTCTCCAAGGGCTCATACCAGTGCCTCCACCTGCGCCGTCAATTGTAAGCAGATCAATTTTGTATTTTGAGCAAAAGACTATTGCACGCGCGAGATCAAGAGGGCGATAAGCGCCCGTTTTCAAAAATATATATTTTGCACCAGCTTTTTTTAATTCTTCAACTCTTTTGGCAAATCCCTCTTCCGAAACCATTCCGATTCTTGAATGTCGTTCAAATTCTGAAAAAGCACCTTTCTCAAATGCCTGAATAACATTTGGATCAGTTGGATTTGGAAGAACTATATAACCTCTATCGTGAAGAAGCTGAGCTTTTTTAAGGTCACTGATTTTAACTTCTCCGCCAATGTTTTTAGCCCCTTGCCCCCATTTTAACTCAACAACTTCGACACCAAGTTTTTCAATTGCATATTCTTGAACGCCCAGCCGTGTATCTTCAACATTTGATTGAAGGATAATAGCACCATATCCATTTCGCTTAAAATCATTGTAAAGTTGTACTCTGCGTTTTAAATCGACAGTATCAATTACTTTTCCATTTTTTATAACTGTTTGAGGATCCATACCTGCAACATTCTCCCCAATGGTTAATCCGGTTCCAGCCAAAGCAGAACCTATCGCGAGTCCCTCCCAATTATTTTTTGCAATGTTCGTTGAACCGATGCCGGGAATAAGCCATGGAAATTTGAATTTAATTCCGTTATCGTGACCGAATCTCACCTCGAGATCAACTGCTGGGAATATTGCTTTGTCGCTGTCCGCTTCTATTCCTGAAGCACCAATTACTCCTCCCATGATGTTTAAATGAGAATAATCAATGGGATAGACTTTTTCCGCGGCGGTTGTTATTACACCAAATGGTTGAGGATAGATTACCTCGTGTCCTCTATAGGCAGATTTGCCAATTTCACACATCCCTATACAGCCATCGACACAAGTTACGCACATTCCAGAAGAGGGAGTGATGCTTCCGTCAGTTCTATTTTTAGTTAATGTAGCTGCTGATGAATTTACTCTTGAGTACGACATTTATTTAACTCCTTTATTTTCTAAATTTACTATTTCGCATGCTACACATGGATCCATGTAGCACATCATATTTTGAAATTGTTCTTTATCAACACAAGGGGGAGAGATATTAGCACATCCGCCGCATATTGCTTTTTCAGGATCGATATAAGTACATCTGAGTTGACAAGCCGGGCAAACATAAATACATCCACCGCAAAGCCTGCATTCTTCAGATTTGATATTGAAAGGTGTACCAATACTTCGCTTTTCACCTCTGCCTCTGAATCCGATCGCTTTTGCGACCATTTGTTCTTTGCACATTCTAACGCATAATCCGCAGAGGATACAATCTTCATATTCTTGTTTGAATCTTTGCCGCCGAACATCAAATTGAGAGGCGAGGTCTTGAATAATTTTAGATTGAGGACATGATGCGAGTAAAAGCTCGATCACCATTTTTCTAGCTCGCATTACCCTCGAAGAAGCTGTTTTTACTTTTAATCCCTCCTCCACTGGGTAAGTGCAGGAAGAAACTAATCTTGCTTTTTCACCTTCTCCGATTTCAACAACGCATAGACGGCAAGCGCCGTATGGAGTAAGCCCTTCCATGTGGCATAATGTTGGAATCGGGAATCCTAAAAATTGAGCGGCTTCTAGGATCGTGCTTCCTCTTTCAACCGAAACTAATAAGCCATTTATTTTTAGTGAAATCATAATACGACCTCCGAATCTTTGTTAACAACATTGCTTTCAGTACTAAGTGATTGGGTAAATTCTAGATCGCACCTTAAGCACCTATTTGCTTCAAATCTGGCTAACTCTTCTGTTAAAACCAGTTCAACTTCTTCCAATCCTTTTTTTCTTCGTTCTAAAGGAATAGTCGGCAACTGTACTCTATTTAATTGTTGGTCATTCGTTTGTCCATTATCTAATGAAGGAACGAATGTTTTTGGCAGATTAACTTCAGGTGGCTGTTTCAATTCTTGGTCTTGTAAATATCGGTCAATCATAGTTGCGGCTTTTTTACCGGCAGCGATTGCTTCGATAACAGTCTTGGGTCCGGTCACAACATCTCCCCCGGCGAAAACACCTTTACGATTTGTCTGGTAAGTTTCTTTATCAACAATAAGAGTGCCCCACTTATCGACTTTTATTCCCATATCGGAAATGTATGCAACATCGGGAGTATCGCCAATGGTTACAATTAATGTATCGAAATCGAACGATTCTTCCGAACCTGGGATTGGTACTGGATTCCTTCTACCGCTTGAATCTAATTCACCTAATTGATTTCTGATGATTTCAACGCCTTTAAGTTTATCTTCTGTGGATAGGATTTTTATTGGGGAAGCTAATGTAATTAAATTAATCCCTTCATCTATAGCAGCATCAATTTCATGCTGAAGTGCAGGCATTTCCTGTCTTGTTCTTCTGTATAACACAGTTACGCTTTCCACGCCTTCTTGTCTCAATGAAATTCTTGCTGCATCGATTGCGGAATCGCCGCCGCCAATAACTCCAACTTTGCCTTTAGCAAGGTTTTGATCCTTTAAATTAAATTTCTTCAAAAACTCGATAGCTGGGTAAACACCATCTAAATTTTCCCCTTCGATATTAAGGAGTTTACTTTTGTGAGCACCCATTGCCAGGAAGATTGCTCGATAACCATTATTCAAAAGACTATCGATTGTAATATCCTTTCCCAATTCCACATTGTATTGAATATTTATATTATGATCGATGAGAGAATCGATTTCCTTCTTGACTATTTTTCTTGGTAAACGATATTCTGGAATACCGCAAGTCAACATTCCTCCTGGAATATTTTCCTTTTCAAAAATATCTATTTTATAACCATTCAGGGATAGATAATGTGCCGCAGTTAAGCCGCCCGGTCCCGAACCGATAACAGCAATTTTGTATTTGTGAGCATCTTTGAGAGTAATTCGTTCGGGTTGATAAGTTGACGGTTCAATTTTATCTGTGACGAATCGTTTTAACGCCCGAATGGCTATCGATTCACCGCCGCTTGTACCTGCGCGGCATTTGTATTCACAAGGATGGCTGCATACTCGTGCGCAAACAGAAGGAAATGGATTAGCTTTTCTAATTGCGAAGTAGGCTTTTTCGTATTCACCCTGAGCAATGTGTGCTATATATCTCCAAGCTTCAGTCCCGATAGGACAAGAAGACTGGCATGGTGCACCTACAAGATCTCTGCAGACAGCGGCTCTGCATTTCTTTTCTTCGATATGTTCAAGATATTCATGTTTGAAATGAAGTAATGTTGACATAACCGGATTCGAAGCCGATTGTCCTAAGCCGCACATGGTAGTATCTTTAACAACAATAGCCAATTCTTCTAATAGCTTTAATTTATCTTTTGAAGCATTACCCTTTGTAATATCATCAAGAAGTTCAAACATTCTTTGGGTGCCCTTGCGGCACATAAAACATTTTCCACAGGATTCGTCTTTCAAGAAGTTCATAAAATACTTTGCAACGTCGACCATACAGGTATTTTCATCCATCACAATCATTCCGCCAGAGCCCATTATGGTGCCAGCTTTGCTTAATGAATCGTAATCGATTTGTATATCAAATTTATTTACTGGAATGCATCCGCCTGATGGACCCCCGGTTTGAACCGCTTTCAATTTTGTTCCTTTATCTGATCCATTGCCAATATCAAAAACAATGTCTTTTATTGAAATGCCCATAGGGACTTCAACCAATCCAGTGTTCTTTACTTTACCGACAAGGCTGAAAATTTTCGTTCCGGAATTATTTTTTGCGCCAATTTGTGTGAATTCCTGTGCACCCAATTCAATTATCAGAGGGATGTTTGCCCAAGTCTCAACATTGTTAATAGCAGTTGGTTTACCAAATATACCCTTTTCGATAGGGAATGGGGGTCTTTGGATTGGTTCGCCCATTAATCCTTCGATTGATTTGATCAGTGCTGTCTCTTCGCCGCAGACAAAGGCTCCTGCACCTCTAACAATTTTTACATCGAAAGAGAAACCAGTTCCTAAGATATTTTTCCCAAGGAAGCCAATCTCTTTTGCAACACGAAGTGCAATAATTAAATGTTTTATAGCGAGTGGATATTCGTTCCTAACATAAATTATTCCTTCGTTTGCACCTGTTGCAAAGGCACCGATCATCATTCCTTCTATTATGCTGTGAGGATTACCTTCAAGTAAACTGCGATCCATATATGCACCTGGATCTCCCTCGTCGGCATTGCACACAAGGAATTTACCTCTTCCATTATTCTGTTTTGATAGTAGTTCCCATTTTTTCCCGGTTGGAAAACCAGCCCCACCTCTTCCTCTCAAACCAGATTCTATTATTTCATCGATTACCCACTGAGGATCATTTTTGTGAAGTATGTTTACGAAGGAATCATAACCACCAATTTCGATATAGTTATAAATCCTAATAGGATCTACTTTTTCGTTTCTTGAAAGCAAAAGTCTCTTCTGTTTTCTAAAAAATGGTATATCGTCTTGTCTTTGAATTCTTTGACCAGTTTCATTATCGCAGAACAGCAACTCTTCGATGATTTTTTCGCGTGATACTGCTTTTATTATTGCTGGGATATTCTTGATAGAGACTTTAGGATAAAAAGTTCTGCTTGGTTCAATTAACAGAGACGGTTCCATTTCGCAAAAACCGTGACACCCAGTAATTCTCAACTGAACTTTTGCAGATAAGTTTTTATTGATGATTTCTTTTTTCACAACTCTAATTAAATCGTTAGCTCCGCTTGCCTGTCCGCAAGTTCCAGCTGAAATCACAATTGTTGGGTGAACTTCTTTTCTGTTGACCTGGATAAGACTTTGCAGAGAGTGAAACTCAGAAATGCTGTTTAGTTTATTCATTGATCATCCCTTGAGATTTAATAATTAATTCCTGTCAAGTCGAGCATATGCCACTTGCAACCGCGCCTTGAGCATATTTGAATCATTCCGCCGCCGCGAACGATCATTGGGACGGTTATCGAACTGCAATCAGGACAGGGTGAGCCGCCGCGCATTTCTGCATGGCAATGCGGACAGAAAAAGTTGCAGACAACACCAGGGGGAATTTCGTATTCTGATTCAATATTAAAACTTCCATATAGACTTGAAAGTCTTAGCCAGCCGTGCATTCTTTCAAAAGACAGAGTAAGTTTGATTGATGGATATTCATCAATCATATTTTCCGGGTCCATTAAACTATGATTGCATCTTGCACAACTTAATTCCAGGGGAAAGATTCTTTCATCGGTTTTAATTTCAAATCTATCAAGACCTTCATCGGTCTTTTTGAGAATTTGTTTTACGTTTGGTGTCACAACTTTTGAAAAATAATGCCCATCTGATATAACTATTGGGCCTAATGCACAAGCCCCAAGACAAGCAACAGTTTCGAGAGTAAACTTGTTGTTTTTTGTTGTTTCTCCGGCGCATATTCCAAGTTGTGTTTCAAATTCTTTTTGAATGTTTGGACCTCCTCGAACATGACATGCAGTACCAAGACAAACACAGATTAAATGTTTCCCCCTTGGCTTTAAGCTGAAAGATTTATAGAAAGTTGCAACGCCGTAAATATCAACCAGGGATCTTCTTGTTTCTTCGGCAACTTTTTTAAGTTCAGCTTCGGGAAGATATCCATGATCAGCTTGAATGGATTCAAGGATTGAAATTATTCCATCTCTTATTGGAACGGAAGGCTCTTCATTTTTGGTTCGAGATTCTTGAGCCATTTGTTTCTCCTCAGATTATTGAGTACAGTGGCTGAACCATGCCAGCCGTTATTTTACTTTGCAGTTTCCTGCAAAAATACCCATAAAATATACCTAGCGAATAAAACTAAATACTAGGTTTTATAATTATACCAACGTTTTTATGTCCATTTATTTTAACCGTTATCGGTTTTTCAAATTGTAAGTGATGCAAATAATTCATGCTTTGTTTCGGCTCCTGATCCAAAAGCCAATCCCAATCAATAAATCCCATTAAATTTGTTGAGTTGACTGTAAAATAACCAATTTTGAACGAAGTTATATTCTGAAAAAAATGAGAACCTTGTGAAGGCGTGACTGAAAAATCCTTGAATCCCGATTCAACAATAACCGTAGCTCCTGAAATTTGATCCCACGTTACAGGAATTCCCAACCAAGGATCGAGACTTCCCCAGCGTCCGACACCAATTAAGATGTAAGGCTTTTTCTCTTCCAATAGTTTAGAGTTTAATTTGCTTACTTCGAATGCAGCTTCCTTACTTTTTGCGCGATCAAATTTTTGATAGTCAACAACAACAACATCATGGATCCCATTTATTACTCCATTACCCAAGACTTGATCACTTTGGCAAATGAGATCTGTTTTTTTGATATCTCTGAAATCGATCTCTTCAAGTTCATGACTTATTACAAGCGGACGCATTTGAAGCAAGGCAAATTCCTTTGGTTCACCAGGAGGAGTATTCATATTAACAGCAAACTCGATTTCAACATGAGTTCCCATCCCTCCTGCTCCAAGTTCGCAAACTAAATTTAAAATTTCAGGAAGCGGGAAAATATCATGCTTTAGGATGGGGGCGAAAGTAACAAAACGAATTCCTTGACGTGAAATGCCATCATATACTGCATCGTTTTCGGGAGAATAGGTTGAACCAACGTGAGTCAGAGTCAAGTCTTTTTCAGCTTTTGATAAATCAAACTTTTGAACAAATTCATCAGGAGTTAAGAATTTATTGGAACCAAGCCTCCCAGTTAAATTCAACGCAAAGAATTCCTGTTGGGCATTCTTAATAATCTCCTTTGTTGAAAAAAATTGTAATAAGTGACGTGGATACTTTGGACAGAATCTAACCGAACTCCCACCATCAACAACTTGCTTCCCCAAACCTAGTGCTGCTAATGCTATTCCATCGGAAGACTTTTGTGGGGGAACTGGATAAAAATTATATGATTTTGCAACACCGGCAAAGTCTGGATAAAATTGTTCATCATGCTGTGAACCAACTAAACGCTGAACTATAACTGCCATCTTTTCCTCTTCAAGACGGTAGGCAGTTGCTTTCATATAGTCTTTTGCTTTTCGAGAAAAGGTAGATGCATAAACGCATTTAATACAAGCGAGAAGCTCCTTTAACCTGACATCATTATTTTCATCGTTGTTGGGAATCATATATGTTTGATAAACACCAGCAAAAGGTTGAAACTGAGAATCTTCCAAAAGACTTGATGAACGAACAGCCAATGGTCCTTTCATAATTTCTATAAAATCGGCGAGCTTGTTTTTCACCTCTGAAGGAAATTTAGTGGCACTTATGAATCTATTAACAAGAAAAGCATCATCAACATCACTAAAGGCAACCTCAGTTAAATTGTTCTCTTCCATGAAAGAATCAAAAGTGTCCGTTGCTATCACAAGAGTAGATGGAACGGAAATCTCCACATCAGAAAATTTATATCTAAGATTGTGATTGTTGATCAAAGTATTTATAAATCCCAATCCTCTTGCTTTACCGCCTAATGATCCTGAACTAATTCGCGTAAAACTGCTTTTTGAATCAAACGATTCTTTATTAAAATCGGTAATAATCCCACGTTGTCTTAATTTTTGATAATCTCTAAGTGCGTTAATCAAATCATCTCTTAGTTCTGATACTGTATCAAAATCAGTTACTTTTTGAGGTCTTAGTCTATCTGCAAGCCAAAACTCAGTGCGAGCTTTTAACCATTTCGAAAAGTGATTTCTCGAAGCGTGAAATTCAACACTTTCGTCCGGAACCATTCCAAGCTGTTCTTCAAGAGTATATAAGTTATTTGCTTTGCCTACAATTTCGCCGCTTGGCGTTTGAAAAACAAAATCACCAAAGCCAAAATTTTTAAGCATAAAGTCTCTGAGTTCATGAAGAAGCCAGGGTGAACCTTTCAAAAGAAATGCAGCACCCATCTTGTGTGCTCTTTCGGCGTGATCGGGATTGCTCGATTGAAGGAGAATTGGAATATCATAATGCCGGCTCTTTACTTCTTCTGTAAATTTAATCCCTGCCTCTGGATCTTTGATATTATTTCTCTTGAAATTTATATCGGAGATAACGCCAAGTACGTTGTCTTTGTATTTCTCAAAATAATCCATCGCCTCGTCGTATGTTGTCGTCAGCAAGATTTTCGGACGTGCCCGCATTCGAAGAAAACGATGAGTTAAGCTAACTCCTTCAGAGATCAAACGCTGTGATTGTTTGAAAATTTCAGTATAAATCAAAGGTAAGTAAGCAGAGTAAAATTTTACGTTATCTTCAACTAGCAGAATTGACTGAACTCCAACATTGTTTGTATCATTCTCTACATTCAACTTATCTTCTAGATACTTAATGATACCGATCAAAAGCCGGTAATTGCCCTGCCATATGAAAATCTTGTCAAAGATTGATGTATCATAGTTTATAACCAGATCCATTTGTTCTCTGTTATCATTCGCTAATAGAATAATGGGCGTATTGATTCCAGACTCGCGAATCATTTTTGCGAATTTGATAACATGCATATCTTCGATATGGAGAGTAACGATAATTAAATCGAAATTACTATTTAGAGCATTCTCAATTCCATCGGAGCCGGTAGTTACATGTGTAATTTCAGGCGCATGACTTAAATTCAATACCTGATATTCTTGTCGAATCAGGTCATAAAGACGCCCATCTTCTTCAAATAAATAGTAATCGTAAAGACTTGATACAAGGAGTATATCGCGGACTTTGATCCGCATCAACTTTTGAAATTTTTTTATGCGGTTTCCGAAATTATCTTCGGTAAAATCCTTGTTAAATGAAGTCATTTTCTTTGATTTAATTTACAAAATCCAATGGACTTTTACTCTAAGTTTTTGTTTTGGAGAAAGAATTCATGTAACCAAACTTAGAGAACGATCGGAAGTGTTTGCTATAAACAAAAAAGGTTGCCCTTTTGAGACAGCCTCTTCGAGTATTAGACGACTCCTTGATCGAGCATCGCATCAGCAACTTTTAGGAATCCAGCTATATTTGCACCATTCAAATAATTACCGGGTGTTCCAAATCTTTCAGCTGTTGTTATGCAAGTATCGTGAATGCTCTTCATAATTTGCTGAAGACGTTGATCAACTTCTGTTTTTGGCCATGGCAGACGCATACTATTTTGAGTCATTTCCAGTCCAGAGACTGCCACACCGCCAGCATTAGATGCTTTACCAGGTGCATAAAGAATTTTCGCATCTCTGAATGTTTTATAGCCATTTATAGTTGTTGGCATGTTTGCACCTTCACATACGCATTGACAGCCATTCTCAACCAGGACTTTCGCATCAGCTTCATCAAGTTCGTTTTGAGTAGCACACGGAAGTGCAACATCGACCTTTACTTCCCAAGGACGTTTGCCCGGGAAAAATTTAACTTTAAAATTATCAGCGTAATCTTTCACTTCATCTTTTGCACTTGCTCGGAGCTTCAACATGTATTCAACTTTTTCTCCTTTAATTCCGTCGGGATCATAAACGTAACCATCCGGACCAGAAAGTGTGACAACTTTTCCTCCAAGCTCGTTGACCTTTTGCACTGCACCCCAAGCAACGTTTCCAAATCCAGAAACAGATACTATCTTTCCATCAAAACTCATCCCTTTCGATTTCAACATTTCCTGAGCAAAGTAAACCACGCCATAACCAGTTGCCTCGGGACGAATTAGTGAACCACCCCAATTAATTCCTTTTCCGGTAAGAACGCCTGTGAATTCATTTTTTAATCTCTTGTACTGTCCAAAAAGAAAACCTATTTCTCTTGCACCGACACCAATATCGCCTGCCGGTACATCTGTGTTAGGTCCAATATGTCTGAAAAGTTCGGTCATGAAGCTTTGGCAAAAACGCATAACTTCATTATCACTTTTTCCTTTTGGATCGAAATCTGAGCCGCCTTTACCGCCGCCCATTGGAAGTGTAGTAAGGCTATTCTTAAAAACCTGTTCAAATGCTAAGAATTTTAATATTCCCAATGTAACTGACGGGTGAAACCGCAATCCACCTTTATATGGCCCGATTGCACTATTCATTTCAATTCTGTATCCGCGGTTAACATGAACTTCTCCTCGGTCATCCATCCATGGTACTCGAAATAGAATTACTCTTTCAGGTTCTACCATTCTCTCAAGAATTTTTGCCGAACGATATTCTGGATGCCGCTCAAAAACCGGTCCAAGTGATGTAGTCACTTCATCAACTGCTTGATGGAATTCAGGTTCGCTTGGATTTTTTGCCTTTACCTCAGTCAAAATTTTCTTTGTATAATCTGACATATTTTCCTCTGCTGCTTATAGTTTTTAATTTGATTTACTGCTGGATAAAATTTGATAGGGATATCCAATCACATATTAGGATCAAAATTTTCAAGAATTGAATTAATATCAAGATTTCTTCCAAATTTTCAGTACAAATTTAAGCATTGCGGTTTTGCTTTACAAGAAAGAAGAAGCCATTTGTTGGCGATTTTCTTGTTAAATCGACAAAAATTAATTCGACATATCTAAAGGAATGATAGGAAGTGTGTACGATTCGAAATTTAATTAGTCTTAAAGTTTTTATGTCAGGAAAATTCGAAATCAAATTTTCAGAAATTTTTCAATCTGAACCAATTAAATTCCACATAAGTCGTTATATTAGAATGAAAATTAAAGATAATTATTTAAGTTCTTTCAATTACAAAACAGTACTGATTTGTTGAGTAATTTATCTTGAAAAAAATCAAAATGATAAAGCTTATAATTTATAAACACCCAAATCAATTAGTTGATGATTTCACACAAGGAAATCTCATCTGTAATTTTCAAGTACGATCAGAGATACGAAAAAAATATGATTTGCATGAGAGTCTTTTTCAATTAAATGGGAATGTAATTCTTGCAGATTTCAACCTTGTGCGGAATTTCACTTTTAAGCTGAATCAGAAAAGAACTGCCGAGGATCAGATACGTGCTGGGCAGCTCAACGCATTAGGACTAATTGATGAGATTTATCATTTCGTACTCAGATATTATGAAGAAAATTACAATCCGAATGTATTCAAAAATGCATTAAATTATCTACGAGAGAAAATTGGTGAAGAAAAAGTACAAGAGACAATTAGTCTTTTTCTAGAAGAGTTCCAACCGATTGAAGTAATGAAAGGGAGTATTTCGGTTGAAGATTATATTAAGGGGACAACTGGTTCAAGATCGAATCTTGAGATAACACTCGAAGAATTGATGCTTGTTCATTTTTCGAATTCAAATCCCGCCAACCAAAAGCTAAAAGAATTGTTTGATGATAGTGAATTAGCTAAGCAAACTTCCTATGAAAATGTTGTTGACGGGCTGGAAAAATATTTTCAAACACAAATAGGATTTGGAGATGAGAATCAGTTCATTTTTGATTTTCTGAGGAAGCCATTTCTGGTGCATCCGGCTAGTTTGGAAGAACAGCTGAAATTTATTAAGAGTCATTGGAAAATTATTTTAACGCCTGCCTTTTTGAAAAAAATATTATCTAGTGAGGATCTACTTAAAGAAGAAGAAAAATTGTTTCAGATTGGATTCGGTCCGGGTGAAACTAAAGTTCCCACCTTTGACGAAAAATATTTATTTGGTTTTGGTGATAAAGACTTTGGGGATGGAATCGATTACAAAATCTATCTTGAACCTGAAAAATTTACACCTGATACAGACTGGATGCCCCGTGTGGTACTTCTTGCAAAAAATATCTTCGTATGGCTAAATCAACTTTCAAAAAAATATGGCTGGCATATGTATCGGCTTGATCATATCCCTGATGAAGAATTAGATCAGCTTGCGGGTTGGGGTTTCACTGGACTTTGGCTCATTGGAGTTTGGGAGCGAAGTAATGCTTCAAAAAAAATTAAACAGATAAGCGGTAATCCGGAAGCAATGCCTTCAGCATATTCAATTTATGATTATCAAATTGCGAACGAGCTTGGTGGAGAAGAGGCTTTTCAGAATTTAAATCATAGATGTCAGCTTCGCGGAATTCATCTTGCAAGCGATATGGTGCCTAATCACATGGGGATTTTTTCACGTTGGATTTTAGAGCATCCAGATTTTTTCATCCAATCACACTCAAGCCCCTTTCCAAATTACTCTTTCACAGGAGTTGATCTTTCAGATGATCCTGCAATTCAAATTAGAATTGAAGATGGTTACTGGTCAAGAAAAGATGCAGCAGTTGTTTTCCAAATGATTGATAACAGAAGCGGCGAAGTGAAATATATTTATCACGGCAATGATGGAACGAACATGCCCTGGAACGATACTGCTCAATTAAATTTGTTGAAATCAGAGGTGCGTGAGTCACTCATTCAAATGATTTTACACGTCGCAAGAAAATTTTCCATCATTCGTTTCGATGCTGCGATGACTTTAACTCAAAAGCATTATCAGCGATTATGGTTTCCCCCCGCTGGTTCAGGCGGCGATATTCCTTCAAGGGCAGGAAATTCGATTTCAAGTGAAGAATTTTTTAAATTCTATCCGAAAGAATTTTGGCGTGAGGTTGTCGATAGAATAAATTCTGAAGTGCCCAACACACTTCTGCTCGCAGAAGCTTTTTGGCTGCTCGAAGGTTATTTCGTAAGAACACTCGGTATGCATCGAGTTTATAACAGTGCATTCATGAACATGTTAAAGAAAGAGGAAAATGCGAAATACCGTGATCTGATTACAAATACTTTGGAGTTCAATCCGGAGATACTGAAACGATACGTTAACTTCATGAGCAATCCAGATGAAGAAACTGCTGTAAAACAATTTGGCGATGGTGATAAATATTTTGGAGTCGCTGTAATGATGGTCACAATTCCTGGGTTGCCCATGTTCGGTCATGGTCAAATTGAAGGATATCACGAAAAATATGGAATGGAATACAACCGGGCTTATTATGACGAATCACCGAATAATTACCTGATTCAAAGGCATAAGGAAGATATATTTCCACTCATGAGAAAAAGATATCTTTTCAGTCAAGTGGCAGATTTTGAATTTTATGACTTCAAAGACTCCAAAGGAAATGTCATGGAAGATGTTTTTGCCTACACTAACTTATTTGGCGGTGAACGAGTAATTGTCGTTTACAATAATTCATATCAGACTTATTCCGGTTCTATTAATTATTCAACTGGTAAAAATTATGGCGAGAGTGATGGCGAAAAAAATATTGTTTTAAAAAATTTAGGTGAGGCATTAACGATTAAGAATTCAGAAAAATATTTTTACGTTTATAAGGATTTATTTTCTAAACGTGAATTCATCCGTTCTGGCAAAGATTTTTATGAGTATGGTTTGAGCTTGAAACTCCGGGGATACGGGTATTTTGTTTTCATAGATTTCGTTGAAATGTTTGATTGGAATGGTGAATTGGATTCGCTTTCAAAAGAGTTAGAAAGTGATGGAGTTATTTCAATCCAAAATGAATTAATCAGAAAGGGATTGGATAATATCAAACAAGAGTTCGTAAAAGTTTTGAGTTCATACTCATGGATATTCAGTCATGCGATGAAAAGTAAAAAAGGATTTGAATTCGATCCCAGTAAGATTCTTGAATTGAAGGAATGCTTTCAAAAAATTGGCGACACAATAAATCGCGCAGTCGGATCAAATCTGAATGGCGAGTTGATTACCAAAAACATCTTTGCCGAGATTCGTCTTTATATTGAACTTTGCAATACACTCAACAATCTGAAGAAATCGAAAAGAACAATAAAGTGGTTCATGACAGCACAAAAGGAATTTTTAATGCTCGACCAATTCTGGATCACCCTCTTTCTTTACTCTCATTCCATCAATCGGGATTTTATAGAAAACATCGACGAGAATGAAGAGCTGCTTATCAGTTTTTTCAGCAATCTTGATATCGTTAATCTTTGGTTATCGGAGACTAAATTAAAAATTGAGTTAACGTCTGATTCAAAACAATTAATACAAATTCTTCCAATTATATCAAAGCATTTGAATGGGGAAAAATCTGATTCAACAGATTTGAAACCCATCTATTGGATTGAACTCAACAGTCTTTTAGCAAATCAAAAAATTCGAGATTTTATTCATGTTAATGAGTTTGAGGGTAGGATATATTTCAACAGAGAACAGTTTGAAATACTTCTTCGGGCTATTCTAAATCAATATCTTTTTAAATCCTTTGACAATTTACTCTGGGAGAATAAAATCAAAAAATCAGACCGGGAGCGAATTATATATAAAACGATTAAGCGTTTATATGAATCTTATTCGCAAATGATAGCATTTGCTGAAGCTAGTGATTATAGATTTAATGATTTTCTAGAAAGACTGAGAAATCAGTATTCCTGAACAATGTATTTTGTTGCGGGTAAAATCTAATTTGATAAAGCTGGCACATTTGGTTAATTTCGTAGTTGAAAGTATAAATTCAATCGGAGTATGTAATGAAAAAAATCTATTTAAGTGTTCTAGTTTTGAGCTTTTTAGGATTGACACTAACAGCTTACCAATGTGCATCCACAGAGATTACGAGCGCGAGACTTTATATCCAGCAAAAAAACATAGATAAAGCAGAGGAGGTTCTGAAAAAAGAAACCGAGAAGAATCCTCAAAGCGAAGAAGGATGGTTTTTAACAGGTTTTGTCCGTCATGAAAAAAGAGATTACACTGGAATGATGGATGCATTTGAGCGAACTAAAAAATTGGGAAATAAATTTGATGCAGAAATCAGCAATATGGTAAAAGCATCATGGGCAGAAAATTTTAATTCTGCTGTATTGAATCTGAATACTGCCAATAAAATGCAAGATTTAGATTCAGCAAAAATCTTACGTCAGCAAGCCATCAATGATTTCAAGATGGCTATCAAATTACAGCCTGACAGTGCTGATACTTATCGAAGTCTTACATTTGCCTATTTGTCAGCAGGTGATATGGAAGGGGCTTTAGAACCATGCCAGATGTGGATCAAGAAAACAAAGTCACTAGAAGGTTATCAGTTCACAGGAGAAATTCTTTATAACAAAGCTGAAAATTCTTTTAATAAATATTTATCAACGAAAAACGAATCTGATTCTACCGCATCAATGGAACAATATCAAAAAGTTATTCAGGTTCTTGAAGAAGGACTAAAGTCTCATCCTGGTGATGGAGTACTGACTTCACTTCTATTTAATGCTTATATTTCAACAGGCAAAAGGGACTTCGCTCTTAAGAAGGCAGAAGAATCTGTACAGAAACGGCCTGAGGATAAATTCGCAAATTATAACTACGCAACAATGCTTCTTGAAATGAAAGATTATGCAAACTCTGTCACATATTTTGAAAAAGCATTGGAGATTGATTCAAATTATGAAAATGCTATTTACAATTTAGCCGCAGCTTATATTAATTGGGGGGTCGCTGTTCGCGAAAAAGAAGAACAGGATCAGGTCACGACCAAAACCTTCAAACAATATTTTGAAAAAGCATTAAAATATCTTGAAAAAATGTCTGAGCTTCAGCCGGATGATTACAGAATCTGGGAAAGACTTGGTCAAGTTTATGGAAATTTAGGGCAATCTGAAAAAGCCAAAATGGCATTTGAGAAAGCCGACAGTCTGAGAAAATAATTTTCTTTTAGGAGTTGAAACTATGCCAGAAAATGTTCAGCAGCAGTTAAATATTGAGTTGAGTGAGAAAGAAGCCGAAGGAATTTATTCTAACTTGGCTATCATAACTCATTCACCAGCAGAGTTTATAATCGATTTCACTAGGGTTATGCCTGGCGTTCCCAAAGCAAAAGTTTACGCAAGGATCATTACCAATCCACAGCATGCAAAAATGCTTTTAAATGCTTTAAAAGATAATATAGATAAATTCGAAAAACGGTTTGGAGTGATAAAAATCGAAGGACAGCCATCTCCGGGCAGTTTTGGATTCAGTACACCTACGAGTGAGGATAAAATTAATTAATTTTATAGGAGCGAAATCTATGGTTTTGCTCCTTATTTTATTAAGTTTCTGTCGTGTATTTAGTGCGATTAACGTGAACTAATCTGAATGATTTGGTGTTCATGATTAAAGAATTGTCAATTTTCATGAGGTAACTGAATCATAGAATAAGTTATTTTTCATGTTGACAATGAATTAATAATCACTATTTTTAAACAAAAAAAAGAGGGGAATATGAAAAAAATCATTCTATTTATCATAGTAGCCTCAGCCTACACTTTAGGATTTTCACAAGTAAGAGACACAATTTCAATTGAGCTCTGGTTATCAAAACCTCACAGCTTTCCTCTAGCTGTTGCTACAGGAAAAGTTGTGGAAGATTCAATTTATATTCTGCCTGCCAAAACTCTTCCACCCGATTTCGCAAGCTATCAGTATTATTATGATGCAATTGCCGGTTCAAAATTTTATATCGAGAATGGTGGTCTTGATCACTCTATTAAAATTCGAATTCTAATAGAAGTTCCAGCAACTGTTCCTTGGATGGAATTAGGGAAAAAAATATGGTTTTTGGGGGCCTTTGAAGTTGATGGAGCAGTTGGAGTTTTCTACTTTTTAAATGATAAAGCAGCTGTATTTGAATTCCCGCGTACTACACAATTTGATTATATGATTTCTAGTTTAGGATATACTCCTGGTACAACTTGGCAATTTGCTTACAAATCTGGCGGCGTATTTTCTGCGGTTGGTATTTCAACAATCAATGAACCAACGAAGGTAATTGCAAAAATTCGTCACTTCTCAGAAATTGCTGCCGGTGATCAAACACTTGCAAACGTTGGTGAAGAAGTATTAAGCACTATCCCAAAGGATTTCGAACTAAAACAAAACTACCCAAATCCTTTCAATCCGGGTACAAGCATTGAATATTCGCTATTAAAGAGTTCAAATGTTTCTTTAAAAGTGTACAATTTACTTGGTGTCGAAGTCGCATCCTTAGTTGATGGATATAAATCGGCGGGCAGTTACAGGATTAATTTTGATGCGAGTGATTTATCAAGCGGTGTTTATATTTATAAACTAAAAGCTAATGGTAAAACACTTTCCAAAAAAATGCTGCTGACTAAATAAATTTAATTTACAATCTGAACTTAGGATGATCAGATAAATTATTGAAATTTTGATTGGAGGAATATTTGGTGAATGATCTTCTCTACCAAATAAAAAAGCTTTTTAGCTATCCTCTTTCTGTTTGGTGATCAATCAATTATTTAACTGATTTATTGCTTTCAGAAAGTAAATAATCTTAACTATCATAAAATGACAAAAAGAAAGACATAAAATGAAGCTTACAAGAACCCTTTCTTTGTTTTTTTTATTCGCTGGGAGTTTGATGTCACAGACTTCCGGATCGTATGGATTTAGTGATGCTAAAAGTCTTTCATTAGCTAATACATATACCGCTAGAGCATTGGGCGTGGATGCCTTAGGAGTTAATCCAGCTAATTTAGCATTACATGATTGGACAAGTTTTTCACTGAAAACGGTATTGCCTCTCCCAAACCTTGGAATTAATTTTTCTGCTCCAATCAGCATGGAAAAAGTAAATTATTTTTTCGGTGGTGTGGAGGATGCTACAGGTAAACGTGTTGGTAGATACCTGTCCGAGGCAGACAAGAGTGAATTATCCAAGCTTCTAAGTGATGGAGAATTTGTTACAAATTTTGCAATTACTCCATTAGCTTTCACAATTAATGTCAACGAAAATGTTGGAGCTTTTGGATTTTCATTAACCGATAGATTCGGTATTAATGAAAAATTATCAAAGGCATTTTTGGATTTAGCATTTTCTGGCTTAGTTGCAGGCAACATTTATTCATTTTCCGATATAGTCGTAAAATCATCCTATTGGAGGGAGTTTTCTCTCAGTTATGCAAGACCAATTTTCAAAATGGATGATTTTTTTGTGAAAGAATTATACGGCGGAATTAGCCTTAAGATCATTCAAGGAATGTACTATGTTGGAACGGCTAAGAACAATTCTCAATTCCAGCTTGGAGACAAAAATAAAATCATTGGCTCGTGGGATTATGAAGTGATTACTGCTTTCTCGCCGGATGTTGGTGTTAATTACGGTTCAGACAGTGTTTCAACAGTTGATGAATTTTCAGCTTCAATATTCCCGACGCCCGCCGGATCTGGTTTTGGATTTGATATTGGATTCAATGGAAAAATAAATGAACAGCTAAGAGTAGGTCTTTCTCTTACAGATATTGGTTCGATAACTTGGGATCAAAACATGGCTACGATCAAAGGGAGTGGTGATTTTATATTTGAAGGGTATACAACAAAAGAAGCTCTCGATTCATTAGAAGACAAATTCAAAAAAGTTACAAATGACCTTTCATCAAGTTTTTCTACTAGCTTGCCAACAGCATTACGAATTGGTGCTGTATACCAACTTGATAAAGCCCCTTTTATTGGTTCTTTCCCTGGTCAAATGGCAATTTCGTTTGATTATAATCAAGGATTTAATGATGAAATTGGTAATTCCACAACTCCGCGTTTCTCTCTCGGAATCGATTGGAAACCTGGCAGCTGGATTCCTTTCGTTCGAACAGGTTTATCTTTTGGAGGTAAACATGGATTTAATTGGGCATTCGGATTTGGTTTCATGTTAGGACCGCTCGATTTTAACTTTGCAACTTCAAACTTCAACTCGTTGCTTGGAATGAATTCTGCAAAACATCTTAGTTTTGGAATGGATACTAAATGGAGATTTTAATCAGGATTAAAAATGATTAATAAAAAATTATCTAAATATTTTTTCATAATCCTAATTGCATTAGGATTTTATACGAGCTCTTGCTCAGATAAATCAAAAGAAATTTTGAATCCTATTTTTGACCTTGCCGTTGATCTAAGTCTTTCAGATCGAGAATACAATATGGGTGAGATAATCAGACGCCAGAATCAAATTACAGTGGATTCAGGCAGTTTCCTTTTAAAGTTCTCAACCGATGAAATCAAAAAAGATACAACGATTGATGCCTTCTTCGCTGATATTTTTAATTTGGATCAAGATACCACATTTCAAGTTTTAGTTAGTGATACAATTGCTGTTGAGATGATTGTTAGAAGAGATTCAATTCGAGTTGATGAAGCTGAATTGGATGGTGGAGTAATTATTTATCAGTTTACTAATTATTCTTCGAAAAATTCGCAGTTTGAATTAATTCTTCCGGGCTTCACTCGGAATGTTGGCGGTTCGATTGATACTTTAAAAATCGGCGGATTAATTCCAGGAAATCAATCAGTAAACTACCAAAACAATTTAGCTGGTTATATTTACAAACAGCCGCCAACTCAACCTTTTGGAAGTACACGCCCAGGTTTTTGGATCAAAGGAAAAATGATTCTCGCGGGAGGAGCCCTAGGGGATAGCATTAAAATATTTTCCGATGTCCAGGACTTACGTTTTAAAAGAATGAAGGGAAGATTTAAGCCGCTATCTCTCGGTAAAAAAGAACAAACATTTGAAAATCTACTGGCAAGCGATATATCGGATATCATACAAAAAGTTACCTTCGATTCGATCAATGTGAAAATAGTGGGAAAAACCAGTATTGATCTGCCAATTAGATTGAATAAATTTGAAGTGGTCGGCATTTTCAAATCAGGTGCACCAAAAATTAATTTAAAATTTGGAAGTGCGACAACTTTTGACACAGTCATTGCAGCGAACGCGACGACAACTCTGAATCTCAATAATGTGAATACTGATATAAATTCATTCCTAGCAAAATCTCCAGATTCAATAAAAATAATTTCGGAAATTATTCTCAATCCAACATATGTTGCAGGAGAAGTATTATCTAAGGATTCGATCTCATTTTCATTTGATGTAGATGCCTGGTCTAAGTTTAGTATCAATAATGCCGATTTCACCGACACTTTGGAAGTAGATTTTGGGACCGATGCGAGAGATAAAATTGCAAAAGGGAAATCGGGAAGTATCACTCTTTACTTCAACAATTTAATTCCATTGGAAGCTGAATTGATCGGACTACTAACAGATTCTCTCTATCGTCCTCTCATGTATATTACGCGAAACATGTTAACCTCAAGTGATTCGGTCGTTAAAATTGGTGGTGCGTTTGTTAATTCCGATGGGCGAGTAGTTTCACCAAACGTCCGAACTGTGAAAGTGGATTTGTCCCAAAGTGATATTCTCAAATTAAAGGATTCTTACTTTTTAATTCAAAAATTCAGTTTATCAACTACCGATAAGCGTGTTGTGTACCTTTCATCGCAGGACAAAATCAATGTCCGAATTACTGGAAGTGTGAGAGTTCAATTTAATAGTGATGACTTTTAAGTGAGAAATTTAATTATGAAAAAAAATAAAACTTATATGAAATTTCTTATTCCACTTATTTCGGTGTTTATAATATCAAGCTGTTTAGATATTCCGGATGAATTCGTTGCACCGATATGGGATGTGGAAGTAAACGTTCCAATTTTAAGTCGAACAGAAACTGTAAAAAGTCTAATTAAAAATGAGAAGAATATTTACATTGATTCATCGACAGCTGATCTATTAGTAAAGTACGATTCAGTCAAAACGGAATCAAAAGCTCTTCTTGATATTTTTAAAGATAACATCAAATTTGAAGATGACTTTGTTGTCAAGCCAAAAAATGTAGATACTCTTTCATTTGAGACATTTATTAGAGATGATTCCGTCAGTTTTGATGAAGCAAGATTTGTTGGCGGAAAGATCGAGTATAAATTAACTAATTATCTAAATCGTTCTGTTTCAGTAAGTATTTCAATCCCTGGATTCACCAAAGGAAGCGATACACTTAAATTCGATTTATCCGCTGGAGCTAATAGTTCGGCAAATAAGTCAATTGACGTTGGTGGATATGTTTACAAACAATTAGCATCAAATCCTCTCGGTTCGCCAGGTTCTGGTTTTTATGTAAAGGGATTTGCAAAGATTGGAGCTGGATACTCTGGGGACTCTGTTGTATTAAACCTTAAATTAGAAAAACTTGCATTTTCATACCTTAAGGGAAAGATTAAACCGTACAAGACAGAGATTAAAGAGAAAAGATCGAAGCTGACCGACAACGATGATCTAAAAGACATTCTCCCAAAGATTAATATATATGGAGCCAAGATAACATTTAAATCAAATGCAACATTGCAAAACGTCGAAGTCGGCCTGCGGAATTTTCAAGTGGTTGGGATTTTCAGATCTGGTGCACCGAACAAATTTTTGAAGATCAGGGGAAAGACTGTTTTAGATACAAATATCTCCATGAGTGATCCAATAATTAATATTTCCATTGACGATATTGCCATTAATGATTTTGTATCGCCAAATGTACCTGATTCTATTTCATATAAAGGTGATATTGTTGTTAATCCAAATTATAAAACTCTTGTAGCTTCGCTTCCTGATTCAATAAAATATGAAATCGGTTTTAATATCTACTCAATATTCAAGATCGATTATGCTGTTCGTACGGATACACTGAAAGACGCCATTGAAATAAAAGAGAATGAGAAGAAACATATTGATAAGGCCAAGGAAGCAGAACTCACACTCGAATTTGATAATGGATTCCCGGTTGGCTTTTCATTGAATGGCTACTTTGTTGATTCACTGTATAATTACCTTTTCCATGTAACCCGGCAGGATGGCAGCGGCTCGGCTTCTGATACCACATTTCAAATCACGGCTGCAAATGTTGATGCTGAAGGTAAAGTTTCCTCCTCTGTGGTACAAAGCAAAAAAATAAAATTAAAGACGATAGATTTTCAGAAGTTGAAATCTGCAAGACATTTAATTCTCAGTGCAAACGCACATACGACTGGAGGTAAAAAAGTCTACCTTCGAGCAAATGATAAAATCAATATCAGAGTATATGGAAAGGTTAAAGTTTTAGCAGACTTTTCGGATAAAGATTAGAATAATAATGCTTCCATCTATTTTCGGCTGATGGAAGCTTCTTATTTTCTAACACGCAGGATATTTATTACTGCGAGCGTTAGAAAAACCAAATTGGCAAACCAAGCGGTTAAAATCGGGTCGAGCAAGCCATTTTTTCCGAATGATTGACTAATCTTCATGAATCCAAGATAGATGAATGTAAAGAACAAATTCGCACCAAATTGAAAAGCCATTCCGCCTTTTCTCCTATCGACCGACAGTGGAACGCCAAACAGTACTACAATCAAATTTGCAAATGAAAAAGAGAAAATCGAGTGGAGATCAATTAAAAGTCTTGTTACATCATTTCCACTTTTTTTCTGATCATTAATGACTTGCATTAGTTCTGCTATGTTTAATTCTTCCACTCGCTTTTGTTTTAGAAGGACATCTTCGGGCTTAAAATTTAAGTAGTTTATTCTTAAAGTATCATATCCTATCACTGCATCTGTTGAATCTGAAATAAACTTTCTCTCAATTACTTTAACGGCTACCCATTCATTTTTTAGGGTGTCCCATTTCAGTTGTTCACAATCAATTTTTTTAATTACATGATTGATATTAGATTTATCCAGGAATAAAATACCGGTTCGGCTTGCCGATTTGGAGTACTCGTCAAAATAACTAATGTTTATGATCTTATCCTGTGAATCTTGAAAGAATAGATTAGTCCCTGCATAAACTAAATTCTTTTTCATGTAAATTTGTTCAATGTAAACCTTCTGCTTATTAGAATAGGGTACGACGTATGCAGTGAAATAAATTGTTATAAGTGAGAGTACAAATCCAACCAATAAGAAGGGGGTCATGAATCGGAATAAACTCATACCGCTTGATTTCAGAGCAGTTAATTCGCTGTAATTATTTAACTTCCCGACCGTGAACAAACAAGCAAGCAGAATTGCAACTGGAGTAATGAGTCTGATAATTTCTGGAACAAAGTAAATATAATATTGAAGTATAATCTCCTTCGCGACGTTTTGATCTATGAAATCATCGAGATTTTCCATCATATCAATTACAATGAAAATCAATGTAAATGTCATTATCCCAAAAAAGATCGACTGGACAAACTGACGAACGAAATATTTATCAACTATCTTAAGATTCATTGAGATTGAACCTCTTCAGTTTGGCTTCTAAACGCTCTCGGAATAAATCGTTTGAAGAAAGTTAAATCAACTATGAATTGTTCCTTATTCATTTTGTAAGTCAAATATAATCCGGCAGTGCCGATGAGAATATTTGCTATCCACATTCCAAGCCAAGGATCCAGCAATCTTCGGTCTGCAAGTTTTTCACCTCCAATGAGGCAAGCCCAATAGATTAAAAAGAAAAATAAACTAATGCTCGCGGCAACTCCGAAACTTCCTTTCCTTGTTATTACTCCGATTGGAGCTCCAATGAGAACAAATACAATGCACGCTACCGGTATTGCATACTTTTTATGAACTTCAACCAGGTATCTATCAGATTCTGTTTCGAGGTAGTCTATTCTTGCCAAATCATTTGTTAAGGTAGCGAGTTTCGCTTTAGTATCATTAAGTGCGAAATAAGCGAGATTAGATGTAGTTGTTTTTGAGGTTGATTCTTCATTTGGAAGTTCATCCAAACCTGCTGTCAATAGCGGCGCATAAAAAGAAATAATTTTGTTATTTAATTGAGTTTTTATTTCAGTACAAATGGATTGTAAACTATCGACGATTCTTTGCATGTCTTGGGCACTGAGTTCTCTATCTCCACGCGGAGCTCCTGGTCCGCTTTGTTCGAATAGAAATTGATCGGCATCCATTGATATCCGATGTTTCTTAAAAAAGATTCGCCGACTCGAAATAAAATTAGGGTCAACAGCTTGATGGATCTCACCATCTTCAAGCTCGAATAATAGTTTCTTGTTATCTTTAGTAAAAAAGATATTTGCTTTTTTCGCCGTTACAACGTGGATTTGAATTATGTTTGTGAAATCATAAATCGTAACGTTGAACAGTTCATTTGTCGTTTTGCTTACTTCTCTTGCTAATACGCTGTAATTTGGAATTTCTTTTGAAAAGACATTTGCCTCAAGTTTTAACGTTGGTTTAGTCCGGCTGATATCATACATCAAGTTTTTGTTTTTGTAATTAGCATCTGGAAGAACTTTATTATTGAATTCAATCAAGAGATAGCAAATAACTATCGAAACAAGAATAACAGGAATCATTAACCGGACGAGACTTATACCGCTTGATTTTAGGATTGTCAACTCATTATCCTGAGTGATATTACCAAAGGTCATCAAAACCATAGCGAGGCAGGCCATTGGCACCACCAGTACAAACATCCAAGAGAGATTAAAGACAATTAGCTTTATTATTACCCAAGAATCCAGGCCCTTACCTATAAGACTATCAGCCGTTTTCATTAAAAATTGAAGCAGAAAAATGAAAATCAAAGTTGCAGCCCCAAAAATAAATGGTGGAACGAGTCTTTTTAGCAAATATCTATCGATTATCACGGGTGCAATATAACTAAGGAGCAGATTAGCCACAATTGAATTTTGATTTTAGTTTTTACTGATTTTATAAAGAATTTGACCATTTTTTGATGATTTTTAGTAAAAATTGAGTGATTTTTTCTTGATTTTAGAGAATTCTTCGAGTAAATTGCACGACAATTTTATGAAGATAAACTAATTAAGGAAATATGGGTTCTACTATCGACTTCAGACCAGGTTTGATTATCAAATTTAACAATGATTTATACCAAATTGTTGAGTTTCAGCACGTAAATCCTGGAAACTGGAGAGCTTTCGTTAGAGCAAAAATGAAAAATATGAAAACCGGCCGCGTGATCGAAAATCGATTTCGAGCTGGTGAAAGTGTTGATACTGTACGAGTCGAGCGGCATCAATTTCAATTTTTGTATCAAGACGGTGACTCGTTCGTTTTAATGAATAGAGAAACATTTGACCAAATTCATGTCATGCAGGAAGTTCTTGGTGATGGCGTTAAATATTTAAAAGAAGGTGTTGTTCTAGATCTTTTAATGGATGGAACTCAAGTTGTCATCAGCGAATTACCTATATTTGTTGAATTGGAAGTTACCCAAACCGATCCAGGCTTCAAGGGAGATACAGCCACAGGTGGATCGAAACCAGCTACACTTGAAACAGGAGTTACAATAAATGTCCCTTTATTCATTGATGAGGGAGAAGTAATTAAAGTAGATACTAGAACAGGTACCTACGTTGAGAGAGTAAAATAATTGATTGGTAAAATATGGACTTAAATTATTTAAAAAAGCTTTTAAAAATAGTTAATGACAGTGGAGTCGATGAGGTCGAGATTGAAGAAGAAGGTTCAAAAGTTCGTGTAAAGAAATCTCCTGCTGTACCTGAGAGCAGTATTCCTCAATTCCTACCCTTCTCCATGCCTGCAGCACAACAATTCGCGCAGCCATCCACATCAGCCGCTGTGCCGACGCCAGTAGTAGAGAAAAAACCTGAAAAGGTTAGTGAAGAGAAAGCAGCCTCATACTACGAAGTTAAATCCCCAATTGTAGGTACGTTTTATAGAGCACCATCTCCAGATGCTGAACCTTATGTAAAGGTTGGTGATGTCGTCAGTTCAGGGCAAGTTCTCTGCATAATCGAGGCGATGAAATTGATGAATGAAATCGAATCTGAAGTCAGTGGGAAGATAGTTAAGATTTTGATTGATAATGCCAAACCTGTGGAATATGGACAAACATTGTTCTTAGTTGATAAAAGCTAATAATTCAATATTCTTCCTTTAATAAAGAAAGTAACGTGTTTAAAAAAATATTAATTGCCAATCGCGGTGAGATAGCATTACGAGTTATTAGAGCTTGCAAAGAACTCGGATTAAAAACTGTAGCGGTATATTCTGAAGCAGATAGAGATTCATTGCATGTAAGATTTGCCGATGAAGCTGTCTGCATCGGCGGTCCACTTAGCAAAGAAAGCTATTTGAATATTCCAAGGTTAATGGCTGCAGCCGAAATAACTGGAGCTGAAGCGATTCATCCTGGATATGGCTTCCTTGCTGAGAATGCAAACTTTTCTGAAATAATCAGTGCATCAGGTTTAAAGTTTATCGGTCCTTCGCCGGAGATGATTAGTTCGATGGGGGATAAAGCCGTTGCAAAAGATACAATGCGACGAGCTGGTGTTCCAGTCGTACCAGGAAGTGAAGGAATAATTAATGACATTCATGAAGCGACAGATACGGCAAATCAAATTGGTTTTCCGGTTATGATTAAAGCAACCGCAGGCGGCGGCGGAAAAGGTATGAGAATTGCGCGCAGCGTTGATGAGTTTGAAAAATTCTTTACTCTTGCTCGAAATGAAGCTGAATCTGCTTTTGGAAATCCTGAAGTTTATCTCGAAAAATATATTGACGAGCCGCATCACATCGAAATTCAAGTTCTCGGGGATCAATTTGGTAATGTTATTCATCTTGGTGAACGCGATTGTTCAATTCAAAGGCGTCATCAAAAATTAATCGAAGAAGCTCCTTCTCCATTTATCAGCGAAGAATTGCGAATGAAAATGGGAGAAGCCGCTGTACTTGGTGCAAAGAGTGTAAATTATGAAGGTGCAGGAACAATAGAATTTCTGGTTGACAAAAATCACAATTTTTATTTCATGGAGATGAATACTCGAATTCAAGTCGAGCACCCGATTACAGAAGAAGTTTATGGAGTCGATCTTGTAAAGGAACAATTACGAGTTGCAGCCGGAGAAAGAATCAAAAAAATTAAAATTGCTCCCAAAAGCTGGGCAATCGAGTGCCGCATTAATGCAGAAGATCCAAGAAATAATTTCAGACCTTCCCCCGGAAAAATTACTGCGTTTCATCAGCCTGGTGGGATAGGAGTTAGAACTGATACACACGCTTATGCAGGCTATGTAATCCCGCCATTTTATGATTCTCTAATCGCAAAATTAATTGTAAAAGGATTTGACAGAGCTGATGCAATCAAAAAAATGGAACGGGCACTCGAAGAATTCATCATTGAGGGGATTGAAACGACAATTCCATTACATCTCCGGATGATGAGGAATGAGCAATTCAAACAGGGAAAATACGATACAAAATTTCTTGAAACATTTCAGTTTGATTTTTAGGAGGTTGATTAATGAATATTCCAGATAATCTTAAGTATACTAACGACCATGAATGGATTAAAGTCGATGGCAATATCGGCACAATCGGAATAACAGATTACGCACAAGGTGAATTGGGCGATATAGTTTTTGTGGATATTCAGAGCGGGCTTGAAGAAGTTCAAAAGGGGATTTCTTTTGGAACTATCGAGGCGGTTAAAACAGTTTCTGATTTGCTTGCACCTGTTTCTGGTAAAGTTTTAGAAGTAAATAAAGAACTTGAGAGCAACGCTGAAGTGATAAACAAAGATCCATACGGAAACGGCTGGATCATTAAAGTTGAAATCAACGATTTGTCTGAGTTAAGTTCTCTGCTCGATGCTGCCGCCTATCGTTCGCTGATTGGTGTGTAAAAAATCACAAAAAAAGATTCTATCTTTCCAAGATCCTATAGCTTAGTTAAAAGATAGAATCTTTAGAATCGATTGTTTTGAGAAAAACCCAACTTCTCTGAAAGACAAAAAACCCGACTTTTTATAAGCTGCAGCTGAATAAAAACCCGACTTTTTAATATGCAGTTGGATCAGAAAAGTCGGGTTTTTAAGACCAGTTCGATTGTGAAAAACCCAACTTCTCCGAAGAGCTTGCTTTATGTTTTAAAAGAAGTTGGGTCTTTTATGGATTATTTCACAACTAACATTTTCTTTGAGCTGATGTAATTTCCAGTTTGTATTCTATAAA
>CAZNDS010000007.1:0-3877 GCA_964571865.1 uncultured Ignavibacteriaceae bacterium
TTTGTTTGAAATTTCGTTTTTTGAATTTGGAATTTATTTGTCTTTTGGTGCTTGTCATTTGAGATTTTAAAGGTGCCCTTAAGTGACTTCGTTTCGTTTTCTTCCCTCGAGAGAAAAATATGTAAGAGTAACCGCAAAAAGAAATGCAAACTTGCACATAACACTTTCCACTACTTCCGTGATTAGTGGATACAAGAAATATGCAATTATCATGGGGATGGTAAATGAAAGTAAACCGAAAAGTAAGATATAAGTTTGTCTTTTGACTTCGGGCTTTTGAACTTTATTAATATTAATTACAACTATTATGAGGGCTATTAAAATCTCTCCGTAATAAAATAATCCATACCAAAATCCATGCGGATAATTATACGCAGCATAAAGCATAGTGCATTTTACAACTTCAAACTGAGGAATTATCATAAAATAATAAACGATCCAGAACAGTGCCGGTACAAATGCAAGAATTCGGTACTCAAGACGATAAGAATAGAAATAAGTCACAAGTGCAATCGCTGTTGGCGGCAGAAGTGTTAAATCTGCAAAGGCAAAGTAAATCATTGTACTTGATGAAAGGTTTAGATTGCATATTGCAAATTCAAAAGTCTGATAGACAAGCAAAAGCAAGATGATAGCCGCAACGGTAAGGTCAACTCTGCTTCGCTTTGAAAAAATGAAAATATTTATCACGAAAAGAATTTCGAGACATGCAATTAATAACGAAATGATCCCATTTAAATCTGCCATATTTGGAACGCTTTCTGTTGTTTTGTAATTTTATAAAAATAATCTTGAAATTACTTAAGAAAAATACATAATGAGGTTGAAATATGCGTAATAAAATTGTTGCCGGAAATTGGAAAATGTATAAAGATAAAACTGAAACCATCGAGCTTATTTCTGGCTTGAAGGAAAAGCTCTCGAAGTTTAAATCGAATACTGAAGTCATCGTTTCTCCGCCATTCACTTCACTCGAAACAGCAAAAGAGCTTTTGAAAGATTCTGTTATCAAATTGGGGGCTCAAAACATGCACTTTGAAGATGAAGGTGCTTTCACTGGCGAAATTTCTGCCAACATGTTAAAATCATTCGGCGTGGAATATGTAATAATCGGACATTCAGAGCGGCGTTCTATTTTCAATGAGAACGACAACATGATTAATAAAAAAATTATCAAAGCAGTCGAATCAGGATTAAAACCAATCTTCTGTATTGGCGAAACCTTGACCGAACGGGAGAACAGCAAGACATTCGATGTTGTAAGCCGGCAATTGAACGAAGGACTGTCAAATATTTCTTCTGACTGGTTGAACAATATTACAATTGCTTATGAACCTGTGTGGGCAATTGGGACTGGCAAAACCGCAACTCCTGCTCAAGCCGAAGAAGTTCATAGTTTTATAAGAAAACTAATTGGAGATAAATTTAGCGAGTCTTCGGCAGATTCAATTCGTATTTTATATGGCGGCAGTGTAAAACCTGAAAATTCAAAAGAGCTTTTTGCTCAGCCAAATATAGATGGTGGGTTGATAGGCGGAGCTTGTCTAAAACCAGATTCATTTTTCAGTATAATTCAGGCGGCTGGCTGAGCTGTTAAAACATTAGCAGAATAAAAATATTGACTAAAAATATTTGAAAATTCATCGTTTTTTACCCATAATTTTCATTGTTTTGGGGTCGGTTTGTGATTATATTTGTATGTTTTAATCCGAAATGAAAATCAAATTACAGTTACTTTTTCTAACTATTATATTATCATGCCTTTCGCCCTTATTCAAGCCAGCCGCTGCACAGCAAAGTTCGTCTGATTCGGATGGACAAATTAGTCGCTCATTGAGACAGATTGTCTACTTAGACTCAGATTGGGAGATGAAATCAGAAAAAAGTGATGAAAATTGGCAAAAAGTTAAAATTCCAATCACCCAACACACCGACGAATCTGTTATTCTTCAAAAAAAGTTTAGGATTCCGAAATCGTCCAATCCAAATATATATTCAATTACATTTGAGGATGTTGTTAATCTTTCTGAGGTTTACATCAATGAAACGAAGTTATCATTCGATCCATCAGATATTCCTATCCAAACTTTTGATTTTTCCTCAAAACTTATTCGGGAAGAGACTGAGAACTCGATAAGAATAATTTTAGCAACTGAAACTCGCAATAAACACTCACGGGTTCTGGCGAGCAAAATCATCCTCCCTGAAAAGCGAACTGGACTTTATGAACCGCCGTTTATAACGATTTACCCAAACGTTTTTATTGGAGAAGTTAAAATTATTTCTGATATCGATCTAGCGAATGCAAAAGGAATTGTAAATTATGAAGTTGGAATAATTGGCAATCAAAATAGCAGCACAACCGTTGATCTAGAAGGTTTTCATCTGGAAATTTCACTTTATGATGAATCGCAGAATACGAAGATTATTTCTGAAAAAAAATCATTCGATCTGAATGGTAAAAAACAGCATTCGATAGGTGGAAAAATTAACATTGCCAATCCAATTTTGTGGAGCCCTGAAACCCCTGTTCTCTATGTTATCAAGACTTCTTTGTTCAAGAACAATATTCTTCTCGATGATTACTACCAATTAACTGGATTCAGAGAAATAAAGTTTTCTAACAACAAATTCCTTTTGAACGGATACCGATTTGAACTTAAGGGTATTACTTATTACTCGGAAAACGATATTTCTTCTTCAGGCTTAAAGATATCACGAGATATTAATTTGGCTAAGTCATTAGGTGCCAATGCTATTCGACTTTTGAATTCATTCCCTTCAAAAGAATTCATAAATGAATGTGACAAGCAGGGTTTATTATTATTCATTGATGTAGACACTAAAAAGTATACAGAATCTTTTTTTGCATCCGAAAAAAATCGTCAATCATTAAAACAAAACATTGCCCGATTATTTAGTCTATACTCCAGTTCGCCCTCTATTACGGCTCTGAATTTTGGTTATGCAAATTCTCTTGTTCAACTTGAGAGTTTGACTGAACTGACAAAATTTTCCCTGCTAAAAAATTCTTCAATTCTCACCTTTTACACTACGGATAGATACCTCGAAACGGAAAATGATAACTTCTCCTTCATTGGTCTGGAGACTAATAAATCAAAATTGGAGGAAATTCAAAACACAATTTCAAAGCTAAAAGAAAATAATAAAAGCTTTCTAATCTCATCTTTAGGTTACTTCCACAACTATAAAGTACACGAAGGCTACAGCAATCCATACTCCGAGCAAGCACAAGCAAAATATTTATCTGTATGCCTTGAAGCTTTTCAAAAAGATACGATTCCTTTTTTTGTAAATACATTGTTCGATTATCGGCTGCCATATCATTCCATACTTGCCGGCCCGATTGACAATAAACTGTTTTCTTCTGGCTTAATTAATGAATATCGAAATAAGCAAAAAATCGCTTACAAAGTAGTTGAAAGTTATTTTAAGAATGAAAAACTGCCAATAATAACGCAAGGAAGTTTTTCCGATGACCAAAATGTAATATTTGTTTTTACAGGCATCGGATTAATCCTCTTGCTTGTTCTGTTGATAAATTCTACAAGAAGATTTCGAGAGTATGCAACAAGAGCTTTACTAAAAACTTATAATTTTTTCTCGGACATACGAGACGAAAGAGTTATTTCAACATTTCAGTCAACTCTGCTAGCGCTCATTGTAACAACTTCAATTTCACTTTTGCACAGCGGAGTGCTGTTTTATTTCAAAGACAAAATTATTTTTGAAAAATTTATTTCACTATTTAATTCTGAATTCCTGTTTGAAATAATTAGTTATCTTGCGTGGAGACCCTTAGCCGCCATACTTTACGGTTCACTCTTCTTTTTTATTTTAATTCTGCTTTCTGCAC
>CAZNDS010000007.1:3891-28349 GCA_964571865.1 uncultured Ignavibacteriaceae bacterium
AAAATATTTCTGTCACATGCATACTCTCTGACAGTTTGGAGCGTGTTTCCATTTGTTATCAGTCTGCCGTTGGGAATTGTTGCCTATAAAGTTTTACAATTTCAAGAGTATAACATTATAGTTTTTGGCTTAATTGTAATTTTTCATTTATGGATATTGTCAAGACTGCTTAAAGGAATTTCAATTTTGTTTCAAGTTAGAAAGCTCAACGTGAATTTTTCATTTATATTTTTCTTTATTGCCGTGCTGGCAGGAGTGTTTGTCTATTTCGAGTTAACAGGTTTATTCTCGGAATATTTTAACCTTTATTTTATAAACTGAGTTTTATCGTTTTAAGTGTATTTATCTAAATTAGAAATATTTGGGTTTAAATCTTTTGCTAATAAGGTAGAGATAAAGTTTACCGATGGTTTAACTGCCATCGTTGGACCGAATGGCTGCGGCAAAACGAATGTAGTTGACGCTCTAAGATGGGTTCTGGGTGAACAGCGTTCGAGCACTCTACGAAGCGATAAAATGGAAAATGTGATCTTCAATGGAACCAGAAATCGCAAACCTATCGGATTAGCAGAAGTTTCTTTAACCGTCCAAAACAATAAAAATATTCTTCCAATTGATTACAGCGATGTCACCATTACGCGTCGACTATACCGTTCAGGTGAGAGTGAATATCTTTTAAACAAAAGTATCTGCCGGCTGAAAGATATTACAAACCTCTTCATGGATACTGGAATGAGTGCAAATGCTTATTCGGTCATTGAATTGAAAATGGTCGAAAGCATTTTAAGTAATAAGGCAGATGATAGAAGAGTTTTATTTGAAGAGGCAGCTGGTGTAAATAAATATAAGCATAGACGAAAAGCTGCGTTGCGAAAACTTGATGCATGCCAACAAGATTTAGTCCGAGTTAACGACATACATGCCGAAGTTCAAAAAAAAGTGAACTCTCTCGAACGCCAATCTAAAAAAGCTGAGCAATTCACTCGTATTTATAATGAGACAAAAGAGTTAGAGATTGGACTGGCAGAACGCGAATATTCAAATTACTTAAATATAATTACGTCGGGCGGAATACAATTAGAGAATCTTCGTAAAGAAAAAGAAGCAGTTACAAGCGAAGTAAGGAATCATGAGGAAGAACAGCATAAACTTTATAATGATCTTGATGAAATTGAGCTGAAACTTTCTTCAAAAAGGGAAGAAATTTTATTCCAAACTGAAGCAATTCATAAACTTCAAGAACAGATTATTACTTTCAGAGAGAAATCACTCAATTCGGAAACGAATATAAATCGATTCAATAAAGAAATTTCCGAAAACGAAAACAGAATTATTGAGCTGCAGAATTCCATATCAAATTCGGAATTAGAAATTGAAAGATTTCTGACAACTATTTCAACAATTACTCAGGAGCTTTCATCGCTCGAATTGAAAAAATCTGAATTAAATTCTTATCTAAAATTAAAACGCGAAACGGTATCGCTCAAGCAGGATGAATTGAAAAAGCTGAACGATTCCTTCAATGAATCTAAGAATAACTTTGAAAAGCTGAATTTAAGGACACAGAATAACCAAGAGAGTATCGAAAATCTTAATTCCAAGATCACTGAGGCAGAAGAGACAATAGATAAAGCCGCCCGTTACTTAACATCGATGATGAATGAACTCTTTGCAATTCAAAAACGGGTTCGTGAGGCGGAATATCTGTTGACGTTCAATCAGTCCAGGAAAGAACATCTCGAAAAAAATATCGATAAGTTTAAGCAGGAAGAACTTGAAGTAAAAGGTTTACTGAATGGCGTAAAAACGAAAATTGATTTCATCAAGAATCTGATTGAGAATTTGGAAGGAATTTCGAAAGGGACAAAAGAGCTTCTCTCAAAAACGGATTGGAACCGCGGTACGAAAATTTTAGCCGCAGATGCCGGTTCGGTTGAAGACAAATATAAAATTGCGATCGACACGCTTCTTAAAAATTATCTCAGTCATATTCTTCTGGAGAGAAAAGATGATCTTTTTGAGGGGATACAATTCCTTAAAAAACATCATCTTGGGCAGGCATCTTTCTATTTTTATGAGTTAAAAAAAGAAGGATTCAAGGGATTTGTTGATCATTATTTTCTGAAAAGAACAAAGAAAAAAGTTCAACGGGAAAGTGGATTCGCATGTTGGATTATTGATTTGATTGAATGTTCTGCTCACTGGCGAAAATTTTTCGATACAACTCTTGGCAATATATGTCTTGTTGATTCGGCAGAGACAGCAAAAATAATCACAACGAAATATTCCGATGTTGATTGCGTTACAATTGATGGCGACGTATTCAGGTCAAACGGTATCGTTGAAATTGGAAGTGAAAAGACTTCGGTAGATACTCCTTTCGGAAGACAAAAGGTACTTTCTGAACTTAATGATATTTATACAAAGGAGAGTTATAAACTCGAAAATATTATCACTAAGCTTGAAGATACGGTCAGTGAAGCAAATTCAATTGACATTAAAGCCTATACAGAAAGTTTAAATTTATTAAGAATTGATGAATCTAATCTTGAAAAGCAAGTTTCTCAAATTCAATTCGAAAAAAATAAAGCTGTTGAAGAAATCGAAAAGCTGAACACAGAGATCGTCAACTTGAAAAAGATTAACGATGACCTTGAGATAAAGAAAACAGCTTCAATGGACGAAGTAAATTCTCTCAAAACTAAAATTTCAGAAGTCGAGAAGAGTTATGATCAGGCTTCACTTGAATTAACTGCTCTGGAAGATCAACTATCTTCGCTCACCTCAAATGAGAGCGAAACAAAAATTCAGCTCGCAAAGGTTCAAAGCGAACATCTGAACAAATTAAACTTAATTGAGCTTTCGAATAATGAAATAATCTCATTTAAGTCCACGAATGAAAGACGAGTTGAAGAGATAACCGAGGCTAAAAGTGAAATTAGCAAACTTCGTTCAGCTAATGAAGAACTTCAGAATAAAAAGAAAACTTTAGAAGATGAAAAAAACTCTCTCAGTGACGAATTGAAAATCATCACCAAAGCATATAATACAATAAGAGAATCAATTTCAGAGCATGACAAATTTTTAACCAAGAAAAGAAAAACTCAAGAAGGTTTATCAAACGAAATTCATTCCAAGGAATTGACTGTGAATGAAAGTGAATTAAAATCACAAAGTCTCTCTGAAAGAATTCAAGAAGAATATCAAATTAGACTTTCACAAAAAGTTTTTGATGACATTGATACTTACAATTTTGACGAAGTCTCTCAAACGGTTCATCTGCTGAAGAATAAAATGCGGATGATTGGACCGATTAATTCTCTTGCATTTACAGAGTATGAAGAAGAGAAAAAGCGGCTGCAGTTTTTAACCGAACAAAGAAATGATCTTGTGGAAGCCAAAAAACAGCTGCATCAAGTTATTGAAGAAATAAACACGACTGCTCAAGAACTTTTTCTTGAGACCTTCCAACTGATCAGAATAAACTTCATTGATATATTCAGAACCTTATTTGATCAAGGCGATGAAGCCGATCTTAGACTCGAAGAAAATATTGATCCGCTTGAAGCAAAGATAGAAATCACAGCGAAACCTAAAGGTAAACGCCCGACTTCAATCGATCTCCTTTCTGGCGGTGAAAAAACACTTACTGCAACAGCACTTTTATTCGCGATTTATCTTGTCAAACCAAGTCCGTTTTGTATTCTTGACGAAGTGGACGCACCGCTCGACGACGCAAACATCGGAAGATTCGTCAGATTGATTAAAAGATTTTTCGCAAATACACAGTTCATAATTGTCACTCATAATAAGCTTACAATGGAATCTGCACAGACTTTATACGGCGTAACTATGGAAGAAGAAGGTGTATCTAAGTTAGTTTCAGTCAGATTCGATGAGGAGTTAAGGGTTGCTTAGACTATTACAATATTTTCTACTAATATTTTTCTTAACTAACTCTAGTACATTTGCGCAAGAGATTATGCAAAAGATAATCTCAGATAAAGGTGATCAAAAATTACTCGATGTCTTTCAACTTGAGAATAATGAATACTGTATCATTTATTCTGAAAATAACTTTGCCGGACCCGTACTTAAATTTCAAATTTTGAAACAGAACACTCAATTTCAGGATTTGGGTATCGGCGGACGGCTAACTCCCAATATCTTTTCAAAACAAGAAAATGCTTCTATAACAGTTATCAATACACAATTACTATTTATTAGTTGGATTGATTATCGTCAAGATCCTGATGGGGATGTTTACGGACAATTAATTGATAGAAATGGACTTCTCTGGAATGCTGATGGGATCCCCATTGCAGCTCTAAAAGGGAAACAGTCGGAAATCAGCGCCTCTTCTGATAAGAATGGAAATATTTTTGCCACTTGGAAAGATCGTAGAGTTGATCCTGATGGAAATATCTTTTGTCAGAAATTAAATTTATTTGGCGAAGCACTCTGGAAGAAAGATGGGATGCCGGTAATTCAACTTAGTGGTTCACAATCTAAACCCAAAATTGTTTCTGATGAAACCGGAGGTGCATTTATAAGCTGGATAGATGAATCAAGCTCTGCTCAACTTTATGTGCAGCGAATTGATAAGGAAGGAAACAAAACTTTTGGCGAGTATGGAAAATTTATTTCCGATCCCTTATCAAAGACCACAGACTATCGACTTTTTTTTGACAAATACACCGGACTTACAATTTTTTATACCAGTTTTTCAGGGACAAAAAAAATGTTCGTGCAGAAATTACAGTCAAATGGAAGAAGAGAGCTAAGTGCATTTGGCAGCGAACTACTTACTTCTTACGATAATTTTGAGATCTGCGATCTGATTCAATTCGGTGATAAATTCTTGATATTGTTCACGGTGGAAAACGACAATTCGAAAATCATTAAAGCACAATTTCTTTCAACAAAAGGATTCTTCAATTCAAGCAAAAGTCAAGTTTTAAGCAACAGTTGTCCTGACATCACAATTCCTAAGGTCGCTAAATTTCAAAATGATTTTCTAATCTATTGGACATGCTCTCATACTCACGAAAATCGCGCGGAGTTATATGGACAAATCGTTTCTGAAAATATGCAGATTCAATTAAAAGAAAATGGAGCGATGCTCACAGATTTGTATTTTGAAAATAGCGATCAAATATTTCTCATTTGGAATTCTGCAAAGAACATTACAGCACTCTCTGATAAATCACAAAACTCAGAAAGAGATATAATTACTTTTACTGTTACTCGTCCATTCGAAGGAAATTTTACAGTTGAAGATTTCGATGTCTCATTTTACGATGGACTTGCAAAGATCAGATGGATTTCGTTTCATGAGAAAAATGGAGTGAGTATGGTGCTTGAACGTAAAACTTCATTTGAAGGCTGGGAAGAAATTTATTCTATCAATATAATAGAGAAGGCTGAAAAGAAATTTCGTTTTTATGATGATCACTTAATTCACCAAGGTAATTATGAATATCGATTGAAGTATATTGATCCGGAAAAAAATATAAAATATACACCAATTAAAATCTTAAGCGTGAATGTAGGCGATGAAGGATTCTTTTTATTTCAGAACAGTCCAAATCCTTTCAATAGCTCAACAAAAATAACTTATAAACTCTTTCAATCAGAAAAAGTTAAAATTACAATTTATAACAGTCGTGCTGAAGAGATATTTATTTTATTAAATGAGGTGCAGAATTCCGGAACGTATGATATTGCATTTAATCCTTCAAATGATCTTCCAAGCGGAGTCTATTTTTATAAAATCCAAGCCGGGAAATTTTTTGACGTAAAGAAAATGATCTACACTAAATGAACGGATACACATTAAAAATATTTTGTGACTTTGACGGCACAATTGCTGTGAATGACATTGGGAATCATTTCTATAGATTTTTTGGCAATCCAAACATCTGCGATGAAGCCGTTGATAAATGGGAGAAAGGATTAATATCATCAATTGAATGCTTATCAACCGAATGTGCAACGATTCAAGATTTGACAATTGAGAAAGCTTACAAATTTATTGACGAACAAAAAATCGATAGTACCTTCCCACCCTTTTTTGAGTTTTGCGAAGAAAATAATATCGAAATTACGGTTCTGAGTGATGGTATAGATCTTTATATAGAAAGATTATTTATCAATCATGGGATAAGCGTTAAATACTTTTCGAATTCAATCAAGATCCGATCTGGTGGAAGTGCTGAAATGATCTTTCCTTACACGGATTCAGAATGTAAAAAATGTGCTAACTGTAAACGTAATCATGTTTTGAATCTTAGCGGTGATGATGAGATAACAATTTATATTGGCGATGGTTTGTCTGATGCATGTCCAATCGAATACTGCGATTATATTTTCGCAAAAGATCAGCTCTTACTTCACTGCGAGAAAAATAGAATATCGTTTTCTCCTTTTAAGAATTTTAATGATGTAAAGGAATCGATTGAAAAGTTATTGGCGAAGAAACGAATTAAGAAAAGACATCAAGCTGAACTCAAGCGCCGTGAATTATTTATGATGGAACCATAATGAGCATCGGAAAATTTCTATTCAAATACAGAAGCTACACTCCAATTCCCTTTTTGATAATTATGCTGCTTTTTTGCAAGCCAAACATTTTCAGTTTGATTGCCGGGATAGGATTCGTGCTGATTGGTGAATACATCAGAATCTGGTCAAACTCTTGGACCGGATCTGAGACACGAACTACAAATGGAGTCGGCGGAACATATTTAGTTATCAGTGGTCCATATTCCCACGTTCGGAATCCATTATACCTCGGCAATATTTTGATTTACTTCGGATTGAGCGTAATGTCGAATGCATTATTCCCGTACCTTCAAGTGCTGGGAGTGGTTTTATTTTTTACACAGTATTATTTCATCATAAAAGAAGAAGAGGAATTTCTCTCTCAAAAATTCGGCGACGCCTTCAAAAGTTATTTGAAAAATGCAAATCGATTCATACCGAAATTAAAAAAATATTTAGGAAGCGGTACCGAACAGCCGCCCTATAGTTTTCAGAAAGGATTTAAGTCTGAAATACGTTCGATCCAGGCTTGGGGAATTGTTGCACTTGCGCTGGTGTTAATTTGGTTCATTAGAAGGTATTAGTGAAAGAGATTTTGATCGTCGCCGGTGAAGTTTCAGGAGATATTCATGGCAGCCGGCTTGTAAAAGAGTTATTACGGATTGACAGTTCTTTGAAATTTTTTGGAATTGGCGGAGATAAAATGCGTGGTTCCGGAGTCGAACTGCTTTATCATGTCAAAGATGTTTCATTCCTTGGCTTTGCTGAAGTTGTTAAACACATCCCATTCATGAATCGTGTGAAAAAAGAATTAAAAGCTGAGGTCGAAAAAAGAAACATCGGCAAGATAATATTAATTGATTATCCGGGATTTAACCTAAGTCTTGCAAAGAGCGTATTTTCTGCACAGCGAAAAATCTATTATTATATTTCCCCGCAAATTTGGGCGTGGGGAAAGAATAGAGTGAAAGCCATTAAAAAGTACATTCACAAAATGTTGGTGGTTTTTAAATTCGAAGAAGAATTTTATAATAGACATAACATCACAGCAGAATTTGTTGGACATCCTTTGCTGGAATCTTTAGAGGATTACCAAATTGAGAGTCGAGATAAATTTTTCGAACAAAATGGATTAGATGGTTATAAAAAACTTGTAGCTATTTTTTCCGGCAGCAGAAAACAGGAAGTAGAAAAAATCCTCCCGGTCTCTATTGAAGCTGCGAATAAAGTAAAACAAAACTTGAATATTCAGATTGCTGTTGCGTCCGTACCGAACTTATCGGATAATTTTTATAAACAGTTTGAAAAAAAAGCGAAAATAATTTATGACAGAAATTACGAGTTATTAAAATATTCAGATGCGGGAATTATAAAGTCTGGCACCTCAACGCTCGAAGCTTCATTATTCCAGCTTCCTTTCGTCGTTGTGTACAAAACTTCTGCGCTGAGTTACTTTTTAGGAAAAAGTCTAATTAAAATTGATTCGATTGCTTTAGCGAATATTGTCTCGCGCAGAAAAGTCGTGAAAGAATTGATTCAGCATGATGCATCAATTGAAAAAATTTCGGCAGAATTAAATAAACTTCTTGTTGATGAAAATTACCGCACTACGATTATGCGATCGTTCAAAGAATTAAAAAATGAGTTGGGGGAACTTGGCGCTTCAAGACGCGCTGCGGAGTTGATTCTAAATTAATTATGACAAAAAATATTTCTCAAAATATTGGTTTATTGATTCTCCCCTTTTTGTTGAGCTTAGTATGCAGAACCGTGAAAATCAAAATAATAAATGACTCGCGATACAGAGAAAATATCGTATTTATGTTTTGGCATGGATCAATGCTGATACCATGGTTTATTAATAGAAATAAAAATTTCTCCGCTGTCGTGAGCCAAAGTAAAGATGGAGAAATTCTATCAAGATTGTTGAAGAAGTTTAATTATAAATTAATCCGCGGCTCAAGTTCGAAAGATTCTAAAGAAGTTATGAATGAGATGCAAAATGTATTATTAAGCGGTTCTTCATTGTCAATTACTCCGGATGGACCACGCGGGCCGATTCATAAAATGAAAATTGGCGGTTTAATTGCTGCCATGAAAACAAAAGTTCCAATCGTACTTTGTGGAACAGCTTATTCTAAAAAGTTTGTTCTAAAGAGCTGGGATAAGTTTGAAATCCCAAAACCATTTTCACGTGCAAGTTTAATTCTTTCGGATAAAAAATTAATTGCACAAGGACTTAAAAATTCTGATTACGATAAACTAAAGGTTGAACTAGAAGCGGAATTGATTGAACTCCAACAGAAAGCTGAAAAATATCTGTGAAAAATCTTAGACTTTTCCTTTTACCTTTCAGTTTTTTTTACTGGTTATTTATTTTTATCAAAAATTATCTCTATGATAAAAACATACTTCAAAGCAGAAAAGTTGGGACAAAAATTATTTGTATTGGAAATATTACAACTGGAGGTACGGGAAAAACTCCGATCACTATTGCCATTGCAAATGCACTCTTGGAACGGAATAAGAAAGTTGCAATTTTATCCCGTGGTTATAAAAGAAAATCGAAAGGTTTTACTGAAGTTGATGAAGTTAACTCGAAAAAATTTGGAGATGAGCCTGCGATGATGTTTTCCCGTCTATCTGACATAAAAGTTTATGTATCAGAAGATAGAGTCTTTGCAGCCGAGAAAATCGCCGAATCGTTTACTGCGGATTTCATAATTATGGACGATGGACTTCAGAATAGAAAAATTAAAAAAGATTACACGATCGCTGTTATTAACGAAAAGCGTCAATATATGCTGGATAATATTTATCTTCCTGCTGGCAACATGCGTGAGTCACAGAATCGATTAAACAATTACGATGCCGTCATACGCAACTATAAGTTTAGCAGAGAAACAGTTAATACTTCGCCCTCAGGAACTTTTGTGTGTAAGTATGTCATAGATGGTTTCTATAGCAATGCGGGAAAAAAAATTCCATTAGATGAAATATTGAACAAAAAGGTTTTTGCTTTTTGCGGTATTGCAGACCCAGATTCCTTTTTTAATGCATTGAGCAATTTTAATTTAAATATAGCTCACAAAGTTTCCTACAATGATCATCACGATTTTACGGAGAATGACATTGATAAACTGATTAATTCATACCGCGTGAATGACTGTGAGCTAGCAATTACAACCGAGAAGGATTCCATTCGCTTAACGAAACATTCAAAAATAATTGAACAAAGTGAAATTAGTTTTTTGCATATAAAAATATCTGCAGAAATTGAAAATTTGGATAGACTCATGAATAAAATTTTACAGATTAGTTAATGTCGAAGATTGGATTATCATATTACGGCAGCAAGATTCAGAACTATGTTGATTGGATACTGAATTATGATCCTTCAATCGAGATCGTCAAACTTTCGCATGAGAAAAATTCTGCAAACGACATTTTAAAATGCTCAGCTCTTTTATTGCCCGGCGGCGGAGATGCTGATCCAAAACTTTATGGTCAAGATAATTCACATGGTTTGTCAAAAAAGATTGATGAAAAGCGCGATGCATTTGAATCTGAACTTTTTAAGCTTGCAATTGCAAACAAAGTGCCGGTGCTGGGAATTTGTCGTGGATTACAAATTGTAAATGTCTTTCTTGGCGGAACATTATTTCAGGATATTCCGGATCACAAATCTGAGGATAGTAATTCAACCGATGATTTAGTTCACCAAATTAATGTTGATGAAAAGAGCTTGTTATTCAGATTAACAAAAAATATAACTGGGGACATAAATAGTTCTCATCATCAAGCGGTCGAAAAAATCGCAAATGAACTTCAAGTTTCATCCACATCAAACGATGGAATGATCGAATCACTCGAATGGAAAGATTGTCTTAACAAATCACCGATGCTGCTCGTACAATGGCATCCAGAGCGAATGATTGACAGAGAACAAAATTGTTTTTCAAAAAAAATATTAGAATGGTTTATTAATAATTTAAAATAATAGATGGAGTAAGAACCGATATGGTAAAGAAAGTAAACAAAAAATTCGTATACTTCTTTGGTAGAAAAAAAGCCGAAGGTAAAGCTGAAATGAAAGCTTTGCTCGGTGGAAAAGGTGCAAACTTAGCTGAAATGGTAAACATTGGCTTACCTGTTCCGGCAGGATTTACAATTACAACTGAAGTTTGTACATATTACTATAAGCACAAGCAGACTTATCCAAAAGGGCTGGAGAGTGAAGTAAAAAATGCTCTCAAAAAAGTTGAAGCCGCAATGGGTGCAAAATTTGGCGACAATGAAAATCCGCTCTTGCTATCCGTCCGCTCTGGCGCACGTGCATCAATGCCAGGAATGATGGATACAGTTTTAAATCTTGGATTGAACGACATTACTGTTAAAGCTTTAATCGATAAAACCAAAAATGAAAGATTCGTTTTTGATTCATATAGAAGATTTGTTCAAATGTATGGCGATGTTGTTTTAGGATTAAAGCCGCAGGATAAAAATGAAATCGATCCATTTGAAGCTATCATTGAAAGGAAAAAACATCAAAATAATATTACCGAAGATAGTGAATTGACAACGAACCACTTTAAAGAATTAGTTTCAGAATTTAAAGATGAAATTAAGAAAAGAACCGGCCATGATTTCCCAGATGATCCATGGAAACAATTATGGGGTGCAGTCGGTGCTGTATTCAGTTCCTGGATGAACGATCGCGCTAAAGCTTATCGTAAATTGAATGCTATTCCTGAAAGCTGGGGAACTGCAGTGAATGTTCAATCAATGGTATTTGGAAATATGGGTGATGATTCATTAACTGGAGTAGCATTTACACGAGATGCTGCCACTGGTGCAAATGAATTCTATGGCGAATATTTATTCAATGCTCAAGGCGAGGATGTTGTTGCCGGAACACGTACTCCTCTTGAAATCTCAACATTAAAAAATTCTCGACCTGAAATTTACAACCAATTAGACAAGATCCGTAAAACTCTCGAGAAACATTATAAAGATATGATGGATATTGAATTCACAGTTCAGCAGGGTAAACTTTGGATGCTTCAATGTCGTGTGGGCAAGAGAACCGGATTTGCAGCAGTCACGATGGCAGTCGATATGGTTAAAGAAAAACTAATCTCCAAAGAAGAAGCGATTCGAAGAATCGATCCAGATCAATTAAATCAATTATTGCGTCCAATTTTTGATCATAACGAAAAGAAAAATGCAATCGACTCAGGCAGATTAATCGCAAAAGGATTAAACGCGGGACCTGGGGCTGCAACTGGACGAGTTGTTTTTAATGCACCTGACGCTGAAGAATGGGCAAAGCGAGGAGATAAAATTATTCTCGTTCGAATCGAAACATCTCCAGAAGATATTCGTGGAATGAATGCATCGCAAGGAATCTTAACAGCACGCGGCGGTATGACTTCCCATGCAGCACTCGTTGCCCGCCAAATGGGAAAAGTTTGTGTTGCCGGATGTGGTTCGCTTGAGATTAATTATCAAACTCAAGAAATGAGAGCAAAAGGAAAAGACTTTGTTGTTAAGCAAGGGGACTATATTTCACTCGATGGATCAACAGGCGAAGTTATCTTAGGAGAGATTCACACTAAGCCTTCTGAAATTATTCAAGTATTAATTAATAAAACTTTGGCTCCGGAAAATGCACCAGTCTACCAAAAGTATCACAGCTTAATGACCTGGGCGGACAAGCTAAGAAAATTAAAAGTCCGTACAAATGCCGATACGCCTGAGCAGTGTGAGAATGCAATTTCCTTCGGTGCTGAAGGAATTGGACTTTGCCGTACTGAACACATGTTTTTCGAAGGTGATAGAATTCAAGCAGTGCGTGAAATGATTCTCTCAAATACTCTTGAAGAAAGAAAAAATGCCTTAGCGAAACTTCTTCCGCTGCAAAGAGGTGACTTCGAAGGAATTTTCGAAGTTATGGAAGGAAAACCAGTTACAATCAGAACTCTCGATCCGCCGCTTCACGAATTTCTTCCGCATGAAGAGAAGGAAATTCAAGAAGTTGCAAATAGAATGGGAATGACCGTCGATTCTGTTAAATCCAAAATCGAAAGCTTGAAAGAATTTAATCCGATGCTTGGATTTAGAGGATGCAGATTGGGGATGAGTTTTCCGGAAATCACCGAGATGCAAGCCCGGGCGATTTTTGAAGCTGCTTGTGCCGTTAAACAAAGCGGAAAAAAAGTTTATCCTGAAATTATGATACCGCTGGTAGGACACGTAAATGAATTAAAACTTCAAGAAAAAATTGTCCGTGAAGCTGCTGAGCAAGTTATGAAAGAAAAAGGGATCAAACTCGAGTACACCGTTGGCACAATGATCGAATTACCCCGTGCATGCGTTACCGCTAACGAGATTGCCCAGTCAGCTGAGTTCTTCTCATTTGGAACAAATGACCTAACTCAAACGGCATTTGGATTGTCACGTGATGATTCCGGTAAATTCCTGCCTGCATATGTTGAGCAAGACATTTTACCAAAAGATCCATTTGAATCAATTGATCAAGCAGGAGTTGGTGATTTGATGAAACTTGCTGTTGAACGTGGCCGTACAACTCGTCCGAACTTAAAGATCGGAATTTGCGGTGAACATGGCGGTGAACCTGAATCAGTAATCTTCTGTCATAAATTGGATCTCAACTATGTAAGCTGCTCGCCATTCAGAGTTCCGATTGCACGTTTAGCCGCAGCACGAGCTGTCGTCCGTGAAATGGAAGAGGTAAAAACTAAATCGGCTCCAAAGAAAAAAGCTTTGAAGAAATCAGTTAAGACAAAAAAAGTAAGTAAAAAGAAATAATCAGAAACAAATTAGGTTAAGATTATATGAAACTATCAGATTTTAAGTATGTACTGCCAAAAAATTTGATTGCAAAACATCCTGCCAATCCTCGGGATAAATGCAATCTTATGGTATTGAATCGCGAAGACATGACTATTAAGAAGAGGAAATTTTCTGATATTCATGAATATTTTAGCAGAGGTGACACACTTGCGATTAATGACACAAGGGTGTTCCCTGCTCGAATGTTTGGGAAAAAGGAAAAGACGCATGCTAAGATTGAAGTATTTCTTCTTCGCGAATTGAATCCAATAGAAAAAATTTGGGATGTTATTGTCGATCCTGCAAGAAAAGTCAGAATTGGAAATAAAATCTATTTCAATGATGAGCTAACTTGTGAGATTATAGACAACACAACCTCGAGAGGCAGAACAGTACGTTTTAATTATGACGGAGATATTTTTGAAGTGGTTGAAAAAATTGGTACCGTTCCACTTCCTCCATATATTAAAAGAGATGTCGTTCCCAAGGACAAAAAGAATTATCAAACCATATTTGCGAAGTATAGTGGTTCGGTTGCAGCTCCAACTGCAGGGCTTCACTTCACACCATCACTTTTGAAAAAAATTCAGAAAAAAGGAGTGAAGGTTGTTCCGATAACTTTACACATCGGTCTTGGAACATTTCGTCCGGTTGAAGTAGAAGATTTGACAAAGCACAAGATGGATTCTGAGTTCTACGAAATTCATTCTTCAACATCCGAAATCATTAACAAGTCTATCACAAATAAGAATAAAGTTTTTGTATGTGGCACAAGTACGGTTCGAGCTTTGGAATCAAGCGTTACTTCAGGAGGATTATCAACTCCGAGCCGCGGATGGACGGACAAATTTATTTTTCCACCATACGATTTTAAAATCGCCGATAGAATTATTACAAATTTCCATTCACCCGAATCAACTCTGCTCATGTTAGTTGCCGCTTTTGGTAATTATGATTTTGTAATGAAAGCTTACAAGAAAGCGATAAAAGAAAATTATCGATTCTTGAGCTACGGCGATGCAATGCTAATCATCTGATGAGAGTCATCGCAATTATACCGAGTGCTGGTTTAGGCAGAAGGATTAAACCCTCAATGAAAAGAAATAATTCCTATCTGCCTAAACAATTTTTAAAAATTTCCGGCAAAGAAATTTTACTTCATACGATTGAAAAATTCGAGAAAGCTGACTTAGTAGATGAGATCATAATTTCTTGCGGAGGTGAATATCTTGATCTTACTAGCGATCTCATTTCTAAGTATAAACTGAAAAAAGTCACCACCATTGTAACCGGCGGAAAAGAAAGACAGCATTCAGTGTACAATGCGTTCATAAATTCTAATGCTTCTTCTTCGGATTTAGTTTGTGTCCACGATGCAGTTAGGCCATTTATTTCCCCTACTGAGATTGATCAACTGATCTCATTCGCAAAAAAGTTTAAATCTATTGTTGCGGCTGTGAAAGCAAGCGACACGATAAAAAGCGGGAAAACGTTTGTAGAAAAAACTTTGGACAGAAACAAAATATGGCTCGTTCAAACGCCGCAGATTTTTTCCTGTGGAATTTTGAAAAAAGCTTATGAACATGCATGGGAGCAAAATTTCATTGGAACGGATGAAGCTTCAATCGTGGAGCGAATCGGGAAGCATGTGTACTTTTTTGAGATAAAGAGTGAAAATCGAAAAATTACGACGAGACTCGATTTTGAATACGCCAATTTCTTGCTGAAATAAACTCTTTCCTGCCTTGCTATTCTAATATTTAATAAATAAGTTTGTCACGTTTAATCACAGGTTACGATGTTTAATATCATTATCGTATTAATTTTATCCTATTTGGTAGGAGCAATTCCGACAAGTATAATTGTAAGTAAGCTTGCAGCAGGAATTGACATTAGAAATCATGGCAGCGGAAATGCTGGTGGAACAAATGTATATCGAACACTTGGTTGGAAATACGGCGTGTTGGTGATATTGCTTGATGCTTTCAAAGGTGTGATTGCAGTTGTGTTTGTGGCTCGATTACATTTCGGTGAAATACCATTTGAGAATCCAACTCCGTTTGATGATTTCACCTTTTTACAGTTGCTCGCTGGAGTTTGCGCTATTATTGGACATGTATGGACAGTCTTCGCTGGATTTAAAGGCGGAAAAGGTATGGCAACTGCATTAGGCATGACAGCGAGTTTAGTTACTATCGATGTCTTAATCGCAACCGGTATTTTTATTTTAATGTTAATCTCATTTCGTTACGTTTCACTTGGTTCGATTAGTGCAGCAATCGCACTGCCGATAATCCTCTATATTCGAGAAAATATGTTCAAAGTCCACATTGAAGGATACCAAACGCTAATCCTCTTCACTATAGGAATTGCATTGCTAATTGTTTATACTCATCGAGCAAATATTAAAAGATTATTTGCTGGAACCGAAAACAGAATTAAACGAATTCCATTATTAACTAAGAAAAAATAATTTCTATATGAATTGCAGCGTTGTAGGGGCTGGCGGCTGGGGAACTACAATCGCTATCATGCTTCATGAGAATGGGCATAATGTTATCTTGTGGGAGTACAACCCTGACTATGCTAAGCTTCTTAATGAGACTAGGGAGAACAAAGTTTTTCTTCCTGGTGTTACAATTCCTAAAGAAATTCAAATTACATCTGACATCTCTTTAGCACTCCAGAAAAAACATTTTTGTGTATTAGCAACTCCAACACAGTTTATTAGAAGTGTTCTCGAAAAAATTGATTTTACGCTTATCAAAGATTCAATAATAGTAAACCTCGCAAAAGGAGTTGAAACAACTTCTTTGAAGAGAGTATCGGAAATCATAAAGGATGTTTTCCCAAAGATTTCAAAAAATCATCTTACGACCATTTCAGGACCAAGTCACGCAGAAGAAGTATGCAGAAAAACTCCAACTACAGTCGTAGTCGGCTCAATTTCATATGACACAGCAAAGTTTGTACAGAATGAATTTATGAATCCTTATTTCAGAGTTTATGTATCAAATGATTTGGTCGGTGTTGAATTGGGAGGTTCGTTAAAAAATGTTATTGCAATCGGTGCCGGCATTTGTGATGGAGCCGGATTTGGCGACAATACAAAAGCGGCAATAATGACACGTGGAATTGCCGAAATCTCAAGACTTGGAATTGCACTTGGCGCACGCCCCGAAACTTTTGCGGGACTATCCGGTATGGGAGATGTGATCGTAACATGTATGAGCAAACATTCAAGAAATAGATTTGTGGGCGAACAGATTGGAAAGGGCAAAATCCTAACTCAAGTTTTATCTGAGATGAGCATGGTGGCTGAAGGAATTGCTACATCAAAAAGTGTTCATCTATTAGCACAACAAGTTAATGTTGAAGTCCCAATTTGTACTGAAGTCTACCGAATTTTGTATGAACAGAAGGATCCAATCTTAGCGACTACTGAATTAATGACCCGCCAGCCAAAAGAAGAAATTTGGTCTTAGATTACTAAGACTCTTTTGTCTGAAAATTTGCTTGTATTTCAAATAATATTTTTTAATTTTACAGTCAAATCGTGGATCAATTAATCAAAAATGAAAGGGCGTTTATGAGAAAATTCTTTGTAACTACTTCTTTCTCGTTTCTTGTTTTTGCACTTTTCTTCGCACTAACTTTTTCAAGTTGTACTAAGAAAAGTGACTCAACTTCTACCGATAACAGTGACATTCCAAAGGATCCAGGTACAACTCCCCCATCAACTAAAGCCGGACCGCTTAAACCTGCATGTGCTGTTTCGACAACACCCGGGAACCCAAACAGAATAAAGCTTAATGTTGGTGGATTAATTATTCCCGGAACTACGACACCTATCACGTATACTACATCAAATTTAACTGTTGTTGAGAGTGGCGTAGTAAAAGGAATTAAGATCACTCCGCTTGGTTCAACATCTCTTGGGACTGATATTGTTTTCGTCATTGATGTTACTGGCTCAATGTCAGGTACCATTAACGGCGTAAAAGAAAGCGTTACTTCTTTCTTAAAGAATCTGAAGGATAGGAAACTCGATGTTCGTTGCGGCGCTATCGCATACTCAGACAACAACGATGTCAGAATTCCACAATCTGTAAATGGAATCGTATCGAATACAGATCCGGGTGCTTTCGCAGTTGTCGGTTATCATAACCTTACGGCTAATATTGATTCTGCCGGACCAATGTACAAATTCATCGATAGTTTAAGAGCCGGCTGGAAGGGATACTACGGCGGTGATTTACCTGAAGGTGGATTTGATGCACTATGGTATGCATTCCAAAAGTTTGACTGGAGATCTGGTGCGCAGCGTATGTTCATCGTTCTAACCGATATCTCAAGCTGGGGACTTTATGCACCTCCGGGTTCAGGAACATCTCGCTCACCTTGGAGAACTGACTCACTTGCACAGGTTCTTTCAGGAAGAGCAACCGTTCACGTAGTTTCTCCAGATACGAACTACATGAGAAGTTATAACCAGGGAAACACAACCGGTGCATATGATATGCATTGGTTGGCAACTCCTGGATCATTCGTGCAAAAATCAACGACCTATACTTCAAATGGAACCGGTGGAATTTGGACGAATATTTATGGTGGTTCGTCATCAGGTAAAGTTGATCTCACAACTCTACCAATTACTGCTGCGGCAGCCTCTTCAGCATTAGTTGAATTCGTAACTTCCAAAGCTGATGGAACTGAAAAAACTCTCCGTGTTGTCGTGGATATTGGCTCAAGCAATGGCGAGGTAATAATTAAAGCGGTTTACTAACCACAAAAACAGGAACTATATTTCAGAGGCACCCCTTTGGTGCCTTTTTTATTATTAAAACCTATCTAATTATTTATATCACACTCGCTGATTTTTTACTACATTTGATTATGAAACTTCTGTTAAAACGAGAACTTTAAGGTCGTAGTTGAAATCAGATTCATTAAGGTATTTGAAAGGTGTTGGTGAATCGAGGGAGAAAATTCTGAATGAATTGGGGATCCATAACATCGAGGATCTTCTATATTATTTCCCATCGAGATATTATGACCGTTCATCAGTCGTTCCAATCTCATCGGCGGCAAAAATTCTTGAAAAAAAATTCGATGGAGAGGTTACATTCATCGGGAAAATAACAAACCTTCGCAAAGTTTATACTAGACGAAAGCCAATACTTGAGTTACATCTTACTGACGCAAAGTGGAAATTGAAAATCATTTATTTCGAAGGTGTTGCCATCTTTGAGAAGATTTTCACTGAAAAAAACATTGCGGCTTTTTCAGGAAAAGTTACAGCCAATAAATATGGCGAACCAATATTGGTACATCCGACTTTTGATTTTCTAAAGGACATTGACAATCCAAATTTTTATAATACAGGCAGCATTGTTCCTTATTACTCCCTAAAGAATATAAGTCAGCTGAAACTGCATAATTTTGGTTCATATACTCTTCGGGCAATTGTTAAGAATGCTCTTGATCAGCACCTCGATAAAATTTCAGAAACGCTTAACCAAGATATTCTTAAAAGTTACAAAATCCCTAATATCCAAACTGCAATCAAGGATTTGCATTTCCCGCAGTCTATTGAATCGTTAAATGCCGCAAAAAAAAGAATGAAGTTCGAAGAAATTTTTTATTTCCAGCTTATCTCCTCTCAAAACCGATTTAATAGACAAAAGATAAATTCGGAGGTCCGGTTCTCAAAAGTCGGTGATAATACCCGGTTTTTTATCGACAAGATACTTCCGTATAACTTAACTGAAGATCAAAAGAAAGTAATTCATGAAATATTCGATGATTTCAAGTCAGGCTATTCCATGAATAGACTTTTACAGGGTGAGGTTGGAAGTGGAAAAACCTTAGTTGCTCTCATCACTGCATTAATCGCCTTTGATAATGGATTTCAAACTGCTTTAATGGTGCCAACTGAGATCCTTGCGTTTCAACATTATCAATACTTTGTCAAATTACTAGCCGACATTCCTATAAATATTTGCTTACTTACAAGCAGCACACCTAAAAAAATTAAAGACAAGTATTTAAATAATATTGAATCAGGAGAAATTAGCTTGGTTATTGGAACCCATGCACTGATCGAAGATAATATTCAATTTAGTAATTTAGGTTATGTTATAGTTGATGAACAGCATAGATTTGGAGTCGCCCAGCGTGCAAAACTGAAATTGAAAGGAAAAGTTCCGCATTTACTCGTGATGACGGCAACACCAATACCACGAACACTTTCATTAACACTTTATTCAGAACTTGATTTTTCATCAATCAAAACTCTGCCGAAGAATAGACTTCCAATAAAAACATTTTTAATTGACACGAATAAAAGAACACGATTATATAATTTTATTCGAAAAGAAGTCAAAACTGGTGGCCAAGTTTACATCATCTTTCCTTTGATTGAAGAATCCGAGAAAATTGATTTAGAGGATACTACGTCAAACTATGAGAATTTAAAGAATAATGTTTTCAAAGATCTTAGCGTCGGAATGATACACGGTCGTCTTAGCGCAGAAGAAAAAGAAAGTATTATGAATTCTTTTAATAAGAATGAAATCAATGTTTTGGTTGCCACATCAGTCATTGAAGTCGGAATTGACAATCCGAACGCAACTGTTATTGTAATTGAAGAAGCTCAACGATTTGGATTATCTCAGCTTCATCAACTGCGTGGAAGAGTCGGCAGAGGGAATAAACAATCCTATTGTATACTTATAGCAAACAATAATTATTTAACTAAAGAAGAATCCCAAAACAACACTCTCTTTTTAACTGAGGAAGAAAAAGAAAAAAGTATTGCCGCGAGAAGGTTAAGTGCTATGGTCAAGTATTCGAATGGATTCAAAATTGCAGAAGAGGATTTTAAACTCCGAGGACCTGGCGATATCTTTGGCATTAAGCAAAGCGGATTGCCTGAATTTAAATTCATCGACTTAAGCGAAGATTACGAATTGATATTACAAGCCCGCGACATCGCTATTAAAATAATTTCTGATGATCCTTCTCTCACAAAAAAGCAAAATCAAATTCTTAAAGAAACTTTGGCAAAAAAGTTTTCCAAAGAAAAATATTTTTCTTCAATCGCCTAAATCACCTCTCAAAAAAAAATTTTCCTCGTCAAAAAATAATTTTCAAAATGCACGAAAAACTCTTGACAAAAAAAAATTATTGAGTATATTAGCACAAGTTATTTATATGATTTGTCGAACAAACAGAGGAAACACTTTATCTCAATTGATACTGATCACGTTCAATCATTGAACGTAGTACTTACTTACAACATCAAACAAGAAAATTTTGATTCTGCATCGCATAAGAACCCCCTTCTCAAAAAGTTCAACTACTCTTCTCAGATAAGTATAGATACATTTGCCGAGTGGGATACTGAGGAAACTATTTTTGCAGTTCGTGATGCGCTCGCTCTTTATCATAATGTTAATTTAGTTGAAGCTGATAACGATGCTTTCGAACATTTCAATCAGTTGCATCCCGACATCGTCTTTAATATTGCAGAAGGATTTAATGGAAGCAGCCGTGAATCTCAAATTCCTGCGATGCTTGAATTCCTAAACATCCCTTACACAGGCTCGGATCCAGTCACCTTAGCGATCTGTTTAGACAAATCACGTACAAAAGAAATTTTATCATACCACGAAATTCCAAATCCGAAGTTCAAAGTTTTCAGTGAACCACTCAAAGAAAATCATATCGGTTTAACTTTTCCACTGATTGTAAAACCAATCGCTGAGGGTTCAAGCAAGGGAATTTTTGAATCTTCTTTTGTACATAATTATACCGAATTAAATCGCGAGATCAATCGAATTACAAATGAATATGGCGAATCTGCTTTGGTTGAAGAGTTTCTTTCTGGGAGAGAATTCACCGCAGCAATTCTCGGAAATGGTGAAGAAGCAAAAGTACTTCCGATAGTTGAACTCAAACATGATATTTTCCCTAAAGGTACATTACCTATTTATTCTTATGAAGCGAAATGGATTTTAGACACGCGCGAAACACCGATGGAAGTCTTTGATTGCCCCGCAAAACTCCCCTCAGAATTATATTCAAAAATCGAGGAAACATGCCGAAAAACCTACACTATTTTGAGGTGCCGGGATTGGTCACGTATCGATATTAGACTCGATTCTCAAGGCATTCCAAATGTCATAGAGATAAATCCTTTACCGGGAATTCTTCCTAATCCTGTAGATAATTCTTGTTTCCCAAAGGCAGCGAGAACTGCGGGTATCGATTTCAACCAAATGATAAATAGTGTGTTGAATGCTGCCAGAAAGCGATATGGAATATGAAAAAGCATAATCCAAAAATATTAATCGCATTCAATCAGCCCGTGGGTGGAATTTATGAAAGTTACGACGGCAGAATCAACAAAACTAAGGTTGAAGAATCGATCGATTTATCTGAAGTCGGTGTGATAGAAGAATTTGAAGAAATTCACTCTTCTCTGAATAATCTTGGTTTCAATACTACTAATATCAATATTCTAAATGATGTTGAATATCTAATTAGCTTACTGAAACGAGAAGAACCAGATGTGATTTTCAATTTGGTAGAAAGTGTCGAGGGCGAATCTCTTAAAGAAATGTTCATTGCCGGAATTTTTGAACTGATGAACATTCCTTATACCGGATGTGATGCTTATTCACTCGGACTCTGCCTGAACAAACATAAAGCTAAAATGTTTTTGAAAGCAGCAGGAGTAAATATTCCAAAGTGGCGTTTCTACACCGATCCACTAACTGTAATATCTGGAAATCATTTGCAATTTCCTGTGATAGTAAAACCCTCGCGAGAAGATGCAAGCGTCGGCATCAGCGAAGAATCAGTAGTTCATGATGAGCACAATTTGAAAACTCGCGTCGAATACATGTACGAGAATTTCAAACAGCCGATTCTTGTAGAAGAATATATTGATGGAAGAGAAATAAATTCCGGAATTCTCGGCGATCAAGAAAAAATAGCTCTTCCACTTTCGGAAATAGATTTTTCAACACTTCCCAGCGATTTACCTAAAATCGTGACTTATGATGGAAAATGGATGACAGAGAGCATTTACTACAATGCAACTGTTCCAGTTTGTCCGGCACCATTAAGGGACGACATTGCCGAACAAATTAAAACTATTTCATTATCTATTGCCGAACTTTTTGGATGCAGAGATTACTGCCGTGTCGATTTGAGACTTACAAAAAACAATGTTCCGTATATACTCGAAGTCAATCCAAATCCTGACATTTCAAAAGATGCAGGATTTCCAAGAGCGGCTAAATCACACGGCTTAAGTTACGAAGAATTATTAGTAACGATAATTAATTTTGCTTTAGACAGAAGATGATTGAGATTAGAAATATTAAAGAAACAGACAGATCTGCATTGAAAAGTATTCTAAAGCGCACTAATAATTTTTCCTACGAAGAGAAAGAAATCGGAATGGAATTAATAGACTCAGCAATCAATAATGATAATTCAAGCGACTATATTGTTCAAGTCGCAGAAGTTGATAATCTTGTTACTGGCTATTACTGTGTTGGGCAACGTGCATTGACGGAAGGAGTTTTTGATCTCTATTGGATTGTCGTTGATCCAGAAAAATCTGGAACTGGAATCGGTGCTGAATTGTTAAAGCACGCTGAAAGTTTTGTCTGTAATAAAAATGGAAGACTCATCTTAGCGGAAACATCTTCCAGAAAAGATTACGATCTCACAAGAAAGTTTTATAGAAAAAATAATTATTCGGAACTGGCTGTCATAAAAGATTTTTATAAGAAGTCTGACAGTCTAGTGATTTTCGGAAAATACTTGAACTAAATAAGGACAAATGTAATGGAACTCTGGCAAGAAATGATCAGAGATAGTATTCACTCTGTTGACCAATTGATTGAAAAATTTAATCTGGATAAAAAAGTAGCTTCCAGACTTGATAATTTTTTTCAAGCAAGAATTAATCCATACTATCTCAGCTTAATTCGTTATCCGGGGGACCCAATCTGGCTGCAATGCGTACCAGATGAAGTTGAATTGAACGATATCGATGCACCCGAAGATCCGCTTGGTGAAGATTCGATGAGCCCCGTACCCAATATAACTCATCGTTATCCCGACCGTGTTCTGTTTTTAACAAGCAGTCAATGTGGAATGTACTGCCGATTCTGCACTCGAAAAAGAAAAGTCGGTAACTCAAGAAAAATTTCCATGAAGGGAATGGAATCTGCATTTAAGTATATTGAAGAGCACACCGAGATCCGTGATGTTATTCTTTCCGGCGGCGATCCTCTCATGCTCACAGATGTTATGCTCGAAAAGATTTTAAAAAGACTTCGTGCAATTCCGCATGTGGAAATAATCAGGCTTGGTTCAAAAATGCCATGTGTCCTTCCGCATCGAATTACTCCGAAGTTAGTAAAGATGCTTCGAAAGTATCACCCGATTTATCTCAATACACATTTTAACCATCCATGGGAAATCACCGAAGAAAGTAAAAAATCCTGCGAACTTTTGGCTGATGCTGGAATTCCGATTGGTAATCAATGTGTATTAATGCGCGGTGTGAATGACAATCCGGAAATAATTAAAGATTTGTTCCGAATGTTATTAGCAATGCGTGTGCGTCCATATTACCTCTACCAAGCAGACTTAACGAAAGGTGCGAATCATTTTCGTACGCCAATTAAAGTCGGGCTTGAAATTATGGATAAGTTGAGAGGTCATACCTCCGGATTAGCAATACCGCATTATGTTATCGATGCACCAGGAGGCGGAGGTAAGATTCCTATTCTCCCGCAATACGTTTTACATCAAGATGATGAAAAGATAATTTTAAGAAATTTCAAATACGAAACGTTTGTTTACCCTGATGTAAAATCAGCGAACTATAGAAACGATATTCCTTCGTTTGAAATGGAAAATTTTGATGGAATCAATCTTCCTGTACTCGTTGAAGAACATTAGGAAGACAAATCAAATATTAAAAATCAAAAGGTAAAATGATCTTGAATCCCGATCGGATTTCATCAATTGAC
>CAZNDS010000008.1:0-9166 GCA_964571865.1 uncultured Ignavibacteriaceae bacterium
GGATTCCCTGTGATTATCATCCCGGCTTCAGTCTCACGAAGGTTTCCCATCTTACGTTCAAGAATTTTCATCGATGCATCGTAATTCACAATATTATAAATTCCAGCCGAACCGCAGCACCAGGTTGATTCATTCAATGGAATTAAGTTCAATCCTGGCAGTCGTTTTAAAACTACAATCGGCTGGACGGAAACTTTTTGAGTATGAACCAGATGACAGGCTTCGTGGTAGGTTGCCTTCAGTGTTTTCTCAGTTAGCATTGAAAAATCGCTATGCATGTAAAGAAATTCCATTATATCCAAAACCTTTGCGGAAAATATTTTCGCAGGCTGAGAATATTGCGGATCGTTTTTTAAGACATGAACATATTCTTTCATGAATGCACCGCATCCTGCTGAATTAGAAATTATGTAATCATAATCATAAATTGAAAAAAGTTCAATGTTTTGCTTCGCAAGTTTGCGTGCGATTTCCAAATCTCCATTATGTGCTTGAAGCGATCCGCAGCATGTTTGTTTTTTTGGGAAAATAATTTCGCATCCATTTTTCAAAAGTACTTCAATTGTATCTTTATTGATCTCGGAGAACATTATGTTCATCAAACAGCCGCTCGGAAATAAAACTTTAAATTTTGTTCTATCTTTGGGAGTGATTCGTTCAGGAAATTGTTCATCAGAGAAAAATGAAGATATTTTGGGAGATAGATTTTCAGTCCGCGATATTTTTTCAGAGACTAATTTTAAAATTCCTGTAGTCTGAATGAATTTTTGGAGTCCGCTCGATTGATAAAATCGAATTAACCGGGCTAATAACTTCAAGAGGGAATAATTTGGGAGAACAATTCTGAAGAAAAACTTTTTAATATTTTTATTGAACGCGGAAGTATATTTCGAATGTTCTACCTGGGATCTCGCTGCCTCGACGAGCGAACCATATTTCACTCCAGCCGGACAGGCTGTCTCACACGCTTGACAGTCGAGACAGAAATTCATTTCATCTACAAAAGTCTGCGTTATCTCCAACTCACCTTTAGCTACAGCTTTAATGAGTCGAATTCTGCCTCTTGGGGAAGATTTTTCATCGTAAGTCAAATTGTAGGTGGGACAGGATGGGAGGCAACTTCCGCAGTGGATGCAGCTTGTAATTACTTCATCGCTTGGGAGATCAACATGCTGGAAAAAGCTGGATTTATTTAGCATGGATTTTTTTACTGAATCCAGTCTCGTAATAGATTTCTTTAGTAGTTACTTGAACGTAAAGATAGCCGTCATCTTCAAACAACGATATTTCCTTAACTAATTCGTTCTTGTCGTAAGAATAAATTTTTGCAAATTCTTTTATCTTGCCGTCATTGCAAGATTTATTGTAATGAAGGATCACACGACCAAGATCATCTACATAATTCTCAGAGATGACTTCCCCTAAATTTAATTCCGGATCGACACCAATCTCAGCGAACATGATTGGTTTATTATTCCTGTCATATTCAGCACGATAAATAATCCCTTTCACATCGTTTGCTTTTTTAAAGAATAGAAAATCGTCCCACTTGAAATTTTCTTGTGAGAGAAATCTTTCGAAATCATCTGGCGGAGAAGGGAGCTCAAAGCGTGGTTGAAAATAAATCGTACGATAGCAGTTATTTGATGGTATTATTGACAATGGACGCTTGGCAATCGATTTGTAATTTGATCTTTCGAAACAATAACTGAAATATTCTCTTTTTTGTATCTCAGCTTTTGGGATCAGTCCTTTAATATTCTCAAAAACAGAGTTTTGTATGTCCTTATTCAAATCCTCCATTAGAAAATAATTAGCTGAATCAGATTTGATCAATGGAGGGAATTGGCTGATCACTTTTTTGTACCATATTTGTTTATTGAAATATTTTTGTAGATGTGGTTCCTGGAATTCATACCCGTATAATGCCAGGATCTCCGCTTGCATCAGTTTTCGTTCGAACGGGAGCAATTTATTCAGTTCTACCTTGGAATAATTTTTAAATTTTTCGTAATGCTTAATACTGAATTCTTTTTGGGCGAATGAAATGGTAACTGAACATATAAAAAAACATAGTAGAAAATTTCGCATCATTGCTCCGAATACTTTTTAATATCTTTTTTTTGCCGTGGCAGAGTACCTTCACATTTTGGTCTTAAGGAGAAAATTTTTCCAGGATTAAGAATATTGTTTGGGTCACAGCTTGATTTAATTTTTTTCATAAACTCAAGTCCGGCAGATCCAACTGCCGCCTCTAGAAATTGACTTTTTGAAAGACCTATTCCATGTTCTCCCGTAATTGTCCCTCCCAATTTAATTGCAGTGTTAAAAATTCTGTCGAAAGCTTTTTCAGTTTTATGAATTTCCGATTTATCTCGCTCATCGGTTAAACAAGTTGGATGAAGATTACCATCTCCAGCGTGTCCAAAGTTTCCGAGCAAAATGTTTTCCTCACTCACAATTCTTTGGATTGCTTCAAGCATTTCAGGTAATTTACTTCGCGGTACAGTTGCATCTTCGAGGATTGTAGTTGGCTTAACACGAGCTAAAGCTGAAAATGCTGAACGTCTCGCAGTTTTCAGTTTCAGGGCTTCATCCGCAGTCTGTGCAATTAAAATTTGTTCGGCTTTATTTTTTCTACAGATATCTTCGATCAAATTTGTATTTCTAATCACCTCTTCATTGTGTCCGTCTACCTCGATGAGAAGTAATGCTTCGAGATTTGTGTTCAGTCCAAGGTGAGCATAATCTTCAACGCATCTAATTGTAGTATTATCAAGAAATTCAATCATCGAAGGAATTATTTTCGATGAGATGATTTCTGAAACGACTTGGCCACTTTTGATAGTTGAATCGAAGAATGCTAAAATCGTTTTAGAAGTTTCAGGCCGTGGAATCAACTTGAGTAAAACTTTTGTAAAAATTCCCAGTGTCCCTTCACTTCCGATCATCACGTCACGCAAATTGTAACCCGCAACATCTTTAACATTTTTTCCGCCAGAATGAATAATCTTACCTGCAGGAGAAACCATTTCCAAACCAAGTACATAGTTCTTTGTAACTCCGTACTTTAATCCTCTAAGCCCGCCGGCATTTTCTGCAACATTACCTCCAATTGTACAGAATTTCATACTTCCTGGATCGGGCGGGTAAAATAAACCTTTCTTTGCTGCTTCGAGGTCTATTAGTTCAGTAATCACACCAGGCTGAACTGTCATGGTTAAATTTGATTCATCAATTTCTTGAATTTTGTTCCATCGAGTCATTACTAAAACGATTGAATCATCAGTTGGAATGCTTCCGCCGCTTAAACCCGAGCCTGCACCTCGTGGGATAACTGCAAACTTTTCTTCGTTGGCAAGTGTCAGAATTTTAGAAATTTGATCTATGTCTTCAGGAAAAACAACTGCTTCGGGATATTTTTGAAAAAGAGGAGTCGCATCATATGAATAACAAATCTTATCCTCCTTTTGGGTAGAAAAATTTCTCCTGCCTACAATGGATTCTATTTTGGCCAAAACACTATGATCGATCATCATCCACCATTTTCTACAAACTTATAAAAAAAGCAAACCAGATTGAAGTAACTTTAAATTTTTAATTTATCTTGTGTGTCTAAGTTGCAGCAAAAATCAGCTTGAATCATTCAATGAATTCTGAACTATTTTGCGATGTGATTTGTTAGAGTTATGCATTGGTTGAAAAATGATTTTATCCTATTGCCTTGCATAAGAAAAACAAATTTTTATATATTCGCACAGGAACACGAGTTGCGATTAAATTATATCGAAAGAGCATAAATGAAAGAAATTGACCAGAACTTAAACGTAGAAACTCAGACGTTGATCGATTATGGATTGGATGTTCATCAGAATACGCTCCATAAGTGGTACCAATTAATGCATCTAGGACGTATCCTCGATGATGAAGCTTCTAAGTATTTAAAGAAGTCAATGGGTTGGGGTTATCATGCTTCGTTCGCTGGTCATGATGGCATTCAGCTGATCCTCGGATTATCATTTCGTCAGAATAAAGATTTTTTGTTCCCTTATTATCGAGATATGCTCACGACATTGGCGGCTGGTTTGACCGCAGAAGAAATTATTTTAAATGGTTTATCAAAAGCGACTGACGTTGCAAGCGGCGGGCGGCACATGAGCAATCATTTTGCCAAACCTGAAATTAGAATTCAAAACGTTTCTTCCTGCGTTTCGAATCATGCTTTGCATGCTGTTGGCGTTGCTCGAGCTTCTAAAACGTATGGTGGTGATGAGATTGCCTACTTTAGTTCTGGTGAAGCTTCAACTAGCGAAGGTTATTTCTACGAAGCTGTTAACGGTGCTTCAAGAGAAAAACTGCCTGTCATCTTTGTAATTCAAAATAATAAGTACGGAATTTCAGTTCCAATCGATGTTCAGTCTGCAAATCCGAGAATCTCTGATAATTTCCGTGGTTTTAAGAATCTTAAAATTGTAAATGTCGATGGTACGAATGTTTTCGATTGCTGGAGAGGAATGCAGGAAGCTATCGATTATGTACGGGATGGACACGGTCCGGCACTGGTTCATGCTGATTGTGTTAGAATTCATGCCCACAGCAATTCTGACAAACACGAATTATATCGCGGTGCCGAAGAAATCAGAGAACTTCAAAAGTATGATCCATTGCCGAAATTTAGAAATTATCTTTTAGTCAATGAATTCTTTACTGAGGAAGATTTAGTAGAAATTGAAACTTCAAATAAAAAAGAACTAGAGACTGCTGCGCGATTGGCTGAATCTGCACCGGATCCCGATCCAAGTACTGTCATGGATTTCATTATCCCAAAAGAAATTGAGCATTGCCCGGCTCACGAGATGGAATCTTATGAGCAATCAGTTCAGGATGATAGCGCGCCCAAGATGACTCTTCGTGAAGCGATTAATGAAACTTTGAAGCAAGAATTTAGAAACAACAAAAATACATTCCTGTGGGGACAAGATGTTGCTTCAAAAGAGAAAGGCGGAGTGTTCAATGTCACTAAAGGTATGCTGAAAGAATTTGGCGAGAAAAGAGTTTTCAATGCCCCGCTTGCAGAAGATTTCATAGTTGGTACTGCTGAAGGTTTTTCAAGATATCGCGATGATATTGTGGTTGTTATCGAAGGAGCTCAATTCGCAGATTATTTCTGGCCTGCAATGGAACAATTAATCGAGCTGTCTCACGATTATTGGCGGAGTGTCGGCAAGTTTGTTCCAAACGTTGTAATTCGGTTAGCTTCTGGCGGTTATATTGGCGGAGGACTCTATCATTCACAGAATCTTGAAGCGGTATTTACAACTTTACCAGGATTACGGGTTTTAGTCCCTTCTCACGCTGATGATGCGATGGGTATGCTGCGCTGCGCCATGCGAAACCGCGGAGTGACTTTATTCTTAGAACCAAAATTTTTGTACAATCAACCATTTGCTTCATCACCGAAACCAAATAAACCGCTTTGTTTTCCATTCGGTCATGCAAGAGTTCGTCGATCAGGTGAAGATTTATCGATCATCACTTATGGAACAACAGTCCATTGGGCGCTTCGAGCTGCTAATAAATTGAAAGATGAACATGGATTAAATGTTGAAGTTTTGGATTTGAGAAGTTTAGCTCCTCTAGATAAAACTTCTATTTATCAGACGGTTAAAAAAACAGGTAAAGCTCTTGTAGTCCATGAAGATAAATTGACTGGAGGATTCGGCGGAGAAGTTGCAGCATTGATTGCAGAATATGCCTTCGAACATCTTGATGCACCGGTTATGAGAATAGGATCCAAAGATATTCCGGTGGCTTTCTCAAAAATTTTGGAATCAGCAACCTTACCTCAAGTTGATGATGTTTATAACGCGGCATTGAAATTGGCAAAGTATTAATAGACACAAGCCCACATAAAACCTCCCAAACAGCCTGCCGCTATATAAAGCAGGCAGGCAAAACAAAGGCGGATCGATTTCGGTTCGCCTTTTGTATTTTTACGTCAGTTGAAAGAATTAGAATGACTTGAAAAAATGTTGGAAATTATTTACTGTATATGAGTTATGAATCAGTATCAATTGATAATTTTAAAATCTTAGGTCTCTGGTTAACTCAGAAGATTATTAACCGAAGTTACATTTAGTCCAGATACCCTACTGAAAGTTTTATCGTCTGTTACGAGTGTTAAACCTTTTACAATTGCAGTTGCAGCAATTATTGCATCTGGAAGTTTTAGATTAAATTTTTTTCTCAATCCTATAGTCATCTTCTTTATTTCTTCAGTTATGTTTATTACACAAGAGGAATTAAGTACAGACGAAATCAGTTGTTCTTCTGAAATGCTAAGTTTGCTGTATGATAACAACTCCAATTCTGAATAATTGATAAATAGAACTGTGTTTTAAAAGAAAGATTTTCAAGTGGGGTTTCTTTTTTGATTAAAGAGATCAGGGCATTTGTATCGAGAAGGAATTCACCATTCATCTCTTAATTCTCTTTGATACTGAATCCCATTTTCCGGCAGATTACTTATTTCATTTTGCAATTTTTTAAGTTGGACGATTGTTAATCCAGCGACTTCCATTCCTAATTCTTCCAGGATAGTAACTTTAACTCTTGCCTTTTTTGTAGGTAGATTTCCTTCCAAAGGTATGAGTTTTCCATTCTCATATATTGCTGTTATCGTTCGATTCATACTATTTATTTTTTAATTTTCTGCATCAATATAATTAGAAATTATTCTATTATCATCAGATTTTCTCAAGATGGCTTCTAAATTTGGCGAATCCCAACCGAACTTTTACTTAACAGTATCCAATAAAATTAAATCTGTTAAATTTTAAAAAGCAAGTCATAAAAATTTTGACCAATAAATTATTGTTATGCTTTTTGTCATTATCTAAGATTTTAATATAATTACGTATTGAGTTTAGTTTTTCCTTTATAAATATTGAAATAGTAATTGGAGGAAACCTTTTTAACAATGTTTTTGTTGCGTATATCAATTACAACCTCTTGGCACCAAAAGGTTATGTAAATCATTATTGTGAGTTTTTGCACACTTAATAATTGTGAGAATTCTGAATATCAAATGAAAAAAACTGCGCTTGATTACCTTCTTAAAGTACGCATACCAATTGTAATTTTTGTTGCTGCTTTGGCATTTATGCTCACCTATTATATTTCACGCCCAGAAAGAGATGGTATTGGTTACGCCCCAGAACAACCTATTCCTTTTTCGCACAAACTGCACGCCGGGGAGATGCTGATTGATTGTCAGTACTGCCATTCTGCAGTTTCAAAATCACGTTTTGCCTCAATTCCAGCAGTTAGTGTTTGCATGAATTGCCATCAAGTTGCGAGAAAAAATAAAGAGAGTATCATCCAACTAACAAAATACTACGAAGAAGACAAGGCATTATCTTGGAAACGCGTACACCGCGTACCGGATTATGCTTATTTCAACCACAGTGTACATGTAAACAAGGGAATAGATTGTACTGAATGTCATGGCAGAATTAAAGACATGGAAGTTGTTCAACAAGTTTCATCCTTCACGATGGGAAGTTGTCTTGATTGCCATCGGAATGCTCATGATAAACTTCCAGAGTTGAAAAAAATTCATGAAGGACCCGAAAACTGTTTTGCGTGTCATAGATAGGAGATTCAATGGAAAAAAAAGTTATTGATTACAGCCGCTCAGAATTTTTCTCAAAAATCTTGAAAACATTTGGTGGATTGTTCTTTTTTCTTGCAATTCCAAAAAAAATATTTGTAAAAACCACCGACCGATTGAATCCTGTAGAGTTCAAAGAACACCCATCTTCGGTTAAAAGGAGTAAATAGGATAGTACATGAGTGATAAATATTCCGAGCAAAATTCGGAAAATACACATTGGAAAAGCATTGGCGAGTATGAGGATTCAAGTTCGATTCTCGATATTAAGCAGAATGAATTCGTTCATGGTGTGACAGATGAATTCGATTTATCTGAATTATCTCTTCTTTCTAGGAGGAAATTCTTAGCATTATTTTCAGCGTCGGCAGCAGTAACAGTTACAGCTTGTTCAGATTACAGGGACAAAGGCGAAATTGTACCTTATACAAGCAAGCCCGAAGAAATCACAATTGGCAAAGCAAACTATTATGCATCGACCTGTAGTCTATGTCCGCAGAACTGTGGAATATTAATCAAGACCAGAGAAGGACGTCCTATAAAAATCGATGGTAATCCAGATCATCCAATTAATAAAGGAAAGATCTGTAATACGGGTCAAACAAATATTCTAAATCTCTACGATCCAGAAAGATTAAGGCATCCAATTGAAAAAGCAACAAGTGCTTCTTTCATTGAAACAAATTGGAATGATGCGGACAAGAAGATCATTGAAAAATTAAAACAAACGGTATCTGCAAATAAAGAGATTGCAATTGTAACTCACACGAATTATTCTCCTTCAGTAAAAAAACTTTTTGATGAGTTCATCAAGGTCTTCTCAACTGCGAAAATATATTCTTACGAATTGTTTTCAGATAAAAACAAACTATCAGCTTGGCAGAAATGTTTTGGGGATTCAAATTTACCTATTCTCCGCTTAGATAAAGCAAAAATAATTTTGTCTATCGATTCGGATATTCTTGCAACGGATGGCGAGGTAATGGAAAACATCCGACAATTTACTCAAAACCGCGATGTTAATAGTCCAAATGAATTCAATCGACTTTACGTGATCGAAGGACGAATGAGTTTGACAGGAATGAATGCCGATTATCGCTTACGATTAAGACCTGACTTTCATTTTGGCTTTGTGATGAGTTTGCTCAGTGAACTAGTACTGAATCGCGGGCTCCGTGCAGATGGTATTGACTCGACTTTAATCAGTGAACTAAAAAAATATTCTCTGAAAGATTTTGTAAAGAAACACTCCATTGATTCAAATGCTATAAATAATCTAGTTGGAGATTTGCTTGCTAATCAAAGCAAATCACTCATAATAGCAGGAGACAATTCAAGTGAACAAACTCATATTGCTGTTAATGTTCTAAATGAAGTTTTAGGAAGTTCAAAGCTATATGATGAAAAGTCTTCGCAAGTTAATTTACAGCCGGAGAATATCAGCAATGATATTCCTGGTCTTGTTAATAAAATGAGTAAGAATGAGGTAGGTGC
>CAZNDS010000008.1:9176-27600 GCA_964571865.1 uncultured Ignavibacteriaceae bacterium
AATATTTTATGATACTAATCCTGCTTATCATCTCCCAAGTTTAGATTTGGAAAGTCACGTGAAGAAAGTTGGGATTTCTGTTTCGTTAACGGAAAGTAAGAATGAAACTTCAGATTTATGCAGCTTCACGCTGCCGATAAATAATTTGTTAGAGTCGTGGGGAGATTTTCAAACTAGAAGTGATATCGTAGGCTTACAGCAGCCTGTTATCTCTGCTATTTATAACACTCGGCAAAAAGAATCAATTATCTTAGCGTGGATAAGAGGTTCTTATGATGAAAGAAATTACAACGAATTTATTCGCCGGCGATGGGAAAAAGAGTTTTATCCATCGTTGGGATTGCTCTCTGATTTTACTTCATTCTGGTATTCATCACTTCATGATGGAGTTGTGACATTTTCTGCAAATAAACTTCAGACAAGAAAATTAAACATCAGAACTAATTCTCTTATTGACCAAGATATCGAACAAGATAAATTAGTCGTTCAAGTAGTTAAAAGTCAAACCTTGGGCGATGGCAGGTTCGCGAATAATGGATGGCTGCAGGAAATTCCGCATCCGGTTTCAAAAATTGTATGGGATAATTATGCGGCAGTCTCACCAAAGACTGCTAAGAAATTATTGCTTGAAGATAATGATGTGATTGAAATTGAAACTAATGGTAAGAAAATTTCTATCCCATGTTTTATTCAAGCTGGACAAGCTGATGAACTGATTACGATTGAGCTTGGTTATGGAAGGACTATTTGCGGGGAAGTTGGGAAAGATGTGGGAACAAATGCAAATACTCTCATTAATTTTTATAACGATTATCCAAAGTTTTATTCCCCCGCATCAATTAAGAAATTGTCCCGAAGGTATAACTTAGTTACTGCGCAAGAACATCATGCACTCGACGATGAATTCGTAAAAGATATTCATAGAAAACGAAAAATTATTCAAGAAGGGACTGTTTTACAATATTTGAATGGACCAAACTTTATTCAAAAAGAAAGACAGGATGTATTCAGCATTACAGATGAAGTCGAGTACACGGGTGTTAAATGGGCAATGGCAATCGATTTAAATAAGTGTATTGGGTGCAGCGGTTGTGTGAGTGCTTGTATCTCCGAGAATAATATTCCAGTTGTTGGAAAAGAGCAAGTTGAAAAAGGACGTGAGATGCATTGGATGAGAATTGACCGATATTATTCAGGTACACCTGAAGAACCGATTGTCAGCAACCAGCCGATGCTCTGTCAGCATTGCGATCATGCGCCATGTGAAAATGTTTGCCCGGTTGCAGCGACTAATCATAGTCCGGACGGACTTAATCAAATGGCCTACAACCGTTGTGTTGGAACAAGATATTGTTCGAATAACTGTCCCTACAAAGTCCGCCGATTTAACTTTTTAGACTTCAGAGAGACCTTCGAAGAAGGATATTATACACAGCAGCCAGTTAGTTTACTCAACAATCCTGAAGTCACAGTCAGGTCACGCGGTGTAATGGAGAAATGTACTTTTTGTATTCAGAGAATTATGGAAGCTCGGCAAATAGCTATCGAAGAAGGAAGAGAACTAAAAGGAAACGATGTGATGACTGCGTGTCAGGTAGCATGTCCATCACAAGCAATTGAATTCGGAGATATGAACGATTCGGGTTCTCTCGTGTCAAAGATGCGCAAACATGAACTCGGATACCATGTTTTAGAAGAAATTAATGTACGTCCCAATGTTACATACATTGCTAAATTACGAAATACTCATTCGGAGAAAGTTTAGTGCGAAGTATTGATTATTCAATTGAACCGTCAGTAGTAGAAGGCAAACCGACACTCGCTGCAATTGATGAGGTTGTAACTCGTCCTCTTGATACTAAACCAACGACTTCGTGGTACGTTGCAATCTCAATTTCAGGCACAATGCTGCTCGTCGGAGTGATAAGTCTCGCAGTTACATTTATTTTTGGTGTTGGTGTCTGGGGTGTTAATCAACCTGTTGGTTGGGGATTTGACATCGTAAATTTTGTTTTTTGGGTTGGAATTGGACACGCTGGGACGTTAATATCAGCAATCTTATTTTTGTTGCGCCAAAGATGGCGAACAGGTATAGCACGTTTTGCCGAAGCTATGACAATTTTTGCCGTAATGTGTGCTGGTCTATTTCCTTTGATTCACACCGGTCGTCCATGGCTTGCTGGTTACTTAATGCCTTATCCGAATCAGCATTCAATTTGGGTGAACTTCACTTCACCTTTACTGTGGGATGTCTTCGCGGTTTCAACTTATTTTACAGTTTCCCTTATCTTTTGGTATGTAGGTTTAATACCTGACTTTGCCACATTACGAGATAGAACCACAAGCAAAATTAAGAAAGTAATTTATTCGATTTTTAGTCTTGGTTGGAGACACTCAAATCGTCATTGGCAGCATTACGAAATGGCATATTTGATTCTTGCTGGATTCGCAACTCCGCTTGTGCTTTCGGTTCATACAATTGTTAGTTTTGATTTTGCAGTTTCCGTGATTCCGGGCTGGCATACAACGATCTTTCCGCCGTACTTTGTAGCAGGAGCTGTTTTCTCCGGATTTGCTATCGTGCAAAATATGCTGATCCTCATCAGAAAAATTTTCAATCTGAAACACATCATAACTCTTGATCATCTCGAAAAGATGAACAAAGTTATGCTCACTACTGGATTGATGGTCGGTTACGCTTATGCTATGGAAATTTTTATTGCATGGTACAGCGGAAATGCGACTGAACAATTTGTTTTTCTCAATCGAGCACTCGGTCCTTATGCTTGGGCATATTGGATAATGGTTAGCTGCAATGTCTTGTTCCCGCAGCTTTTCTGGTTTAAGAAATTGAGAAGATCGATTGTTGTAATGTTCGTCATAGGCATATTGGTAAATGTTGGAATGTGGTTCGAACGGTTTGTCATCGTAGTAACTTCTCTTTCTCGCGATTATCTTCCATCGAGCTGGGGTCATTACATCCCTTCAGCATTTGATATTGGAATTCTGATTGGAAGTTTCGGATTATTTTTTACACTTCTGCTTTTATTTATTAAGACTATGCCTGTTGTTTCAATCTCGGAAGTCAAAGCTGTTGTTGATGGTGCACAGCCAACGCATGGAGGAACTAATTGATGAATAGTAAATCTCTATATTCTGTTTCAGGCATATTTAACACTCCAAATGAAATTGTTCATGCAAGTGAAGAGACTGTAAAAGCAGGTTACACAAAATTTGATGTTCACTCTCCTTATCCTTTGCACGGAATGAACAAAGCAATGAATCTGAAACCTTCGAAGCTTGGATTCATAACTTTAATATTTGGATTATCAGGCGCTGCTTTTGCACTCGCATTCATGTGGTGGGTAAATGTAGTAGAATATCCGCTGGTCATCGGAGGGAAACCTTTATTTCAATTGCCGGCATTTATTCCCGTGACATTTGAAGTAACTGTACTTTCTGCAGCGATTTTCACGGTTGTGGGAATGCTGTTCGTCATGTTCAAATTCCCAAATAATAGTCATCCGCTTCATGATACGGTTTATATGAAAAAAGTATCTTCAGACAAGTATGGATTGACTATTCAATCAACAGATCAACTGTTTGATGAGAATAAAGTAAAATCATTTATCAAGTCCTTGGGTTCGAGCGAAGTTTTTTCAGTTCACTACGACGAAGAAGAACTACGGACAGAGAATAAAATATTTAATTTAAGGTTCATTTTATTTCTTGTTGTAACAGCTGCCATCGTTTCTGGTGCAACTTACTTTTCATTGAATAAATTATTATTCATCTCTCCATTTAACTGGATGATGGAACAAGATCGTATTAATCCACAATCGAATAATGATTTTTTTGTAGATGGTTTTGGAATGAGGAAACCAGTTGAGGGAACCGTCTCACGAGGCTTCACTCCTTATAAATTTAAAGGTCAGCCGGAAATTGCTGCGAAATACCTCATCAATCCATTACCGATGACAGAAAATAATCTGGAGATTGGAAAGAAAAAGTATGAAGTTTTCTGTTCTCCATGTCATGGAAATTTTGGTAAAGGGGACAGCAGGCTGAAAGGACAATTTCCAAATCCACCAACGCTTCACTCGGAAAAAGTCAGAACATGGAGTGATGGAGCAATTTTTCACGTAATTACTGAAGGACAAAATGTGATGCCTTCTCATGCCCAGCAAATTCCACTTGAAGAGCGTTGGGCGATTGTAAATTATATCCGTGTTTTGCAGAGAGCTGTAAATGCGAAAGAGAGTGATGTAAAATGAGCACCGATAATTTAATATTGAAATATGAACACAAAAAATTACCTGGCTCAGTTATTCGATTAGGACTTATACTTTTATTTATTGGATTGATATTTGTAATTGCCGGAGCGATAGTCGATCAAACTAGAAATGCATATTCAAATTTGATCACATTTATGTTCTTATCGAGCATTGGGATTGGCTCGTTGTTTTTAGTTTCCCTTGAATACATTGCCGGTGCAGTCTGGAGCACACCTATGCGGAGGGTAAGTGAATTCTTGGCTTTCTCAATTCCTTTTTTAGTTCTTTTTGGACTTCCACTTTTCTTTAATTTACATGATCTATTTCATTGGACTCACACCGAAGTATTAGCTGTAGACAAAATTTTGAAAGGTAAATCGCCGTATTTGAATGAAACATTCTTAATTATAAGATTTGCGTTTTACTTCGCAATCTGGACAGCTTTTTATTTCTTCATAAAAAAGAATTCTGAGAAACAGGACAAAACAAAAGATCAAATTCTAACTAAGTGGAACATTCGGCTTTCTGGAATATTTATCCCTCTATTTGCAATTACACTTTCATTTTTCGCGATAGATTGGCTTATGAGTCTTGAACCGCATTGGTTCTCGACAATATTTGGAGTTTATTATTTTTCTGGAACGCTGCTCGCTGCACTTGCTGCTGGTACATTTGCAATAATCTTTCTTAACGAGAAGGGATATTTCTCAAGCCTTTTGCGTCCAGACCATTTCTATAGTATGGGTGCATTAATGTTTGCGTTCATAAATTTCTGGGCGTACATAGCATTCAGCCAATTTTTACTTATTTGGTATGCCAACATTCCGGAAGAAACGTTTTGGATGATCAGCAGATGGCAAAATGGATGGGAATATATTTCTTTTGCAATGATCATTGTCCATTTCCTTGTACCTTACATCGGTTTACTTTCGCAGTCATCGAAAATGGACACAAAGCGATTGAAGATAATGTCGTTATGGATTTTATTTGCTCACTATCTCGATATCTTTTGGTTAGTTATGCCTTCTCATTATGATGCATTTACCTTTAGCTGGATTGAATTTGGATTCCCGTTGGTTGGAATCGGATTACTGATTTTGATTTTTTCTTGGAAGTTCAATCGAACTAATTTAATTCCTATTGGCGATCCGAAATTGAAACGAGGGCTTGATTTTCATCTTTAAAATTAGGACTGATGATGCACAATTCGCAAATAAAGGAAGAACTTGATTTCAAAGATTTGATTAAAAATCCAATCAGACTTTTTGGGTATAGTTACTTTTATTTTTTTACTATTCTTATTGGATTGGGAATTTATTATGTCATCAATCTAACTGACATGTCAAAAAATCAAGTGCCTCCCAGCTTATCACACACATTATCTACTGAAACTGAATTGCCGATGATGCAGCCGAGCAATATACCTCCCATAGATATTTCGCAAATCAGTATTCCAACTGAAGAACTGATTGAAAAAGGGGAATTACTTTATAAAAATAACTGTGCTTCTTGTCATGGTGATGATGGTAAAGGGGATGGAGCAGCTGGATTAGTGATGAATCCGAAACCAAAAAATTTTACGCAAGCTTTAAATTGGATTAATGGACGAAAAATTTCTGATATATATAAAACTCTGGATGAAGGAATCTTGAAAAATGGTATGCCGTCATATAGCTATCTTACCGCTGAAGATAGATTCTCCATAATACATTTCATTAGAACGTTTGCGCAGGATTTTCCAGTAGACTCGGAGGAGGAACTTCAGTTATTGAATTCAGTCTATAAACTTTCGGAAGGGAGGGTGACCACTGCTCAAATACCAGTTAAAGTTGCTAGGAAGAAAGTACTTGAAGAAAATAAATCAAAATTGGAAGATGCAGCTAGAATTGTAGAGAGATTTTCAAATCCTGATTTTGAATATGATCATGTCTTATTCAATGAATTATTTATTAATAAAAAATTAATCGCCGGATTTTTAGTCTCTGATTATTTCGCAAAAAGCAGCAAAACTGAAATTTATGAAATCATAATTCAAGCACCTCTGAACTATGGCTTCCATCCAAGGATATCAAAATTATTAACGAATGAGTGGGATGAACTTTACAGGTACTTAATTAAATTGAGAGAACCAACGAGGAGTTGAAATGAAATTAAATTTATATAAAACTTTTTTTCTGCTTATTTTTTTCTGCATTCTTGCTTTGGTGAAAGCACAAGACAAGAAACCTGAAGTCGGTATAGAAGAGCAGCTCGGGAACAATATTCCATTAGATTTGGAATTCTACAATGAAGAAGGATATCTATTAAAACTTTCTGAAATCATTAATAAACCAACAATTCTGAATCTTGTATTTTATGAATGTAAGGGAATATGCACACCTCTTCTAACAGAAATTGCCGAGAACGTCAACAAAGTCGATCTTGAGCCCGGTAAAGATTACCAAATACTCACTATAAGTTTTGACCACTCAGAAAAACCGCAGTTAGCGGTTTCGAAGAAAATTAATTATTTAAAATTACTTGAAAAGCCGATAAGCCCGAATGCATGGAGATTCATGACGGGAGATAGTCTAAATATTAAAGCTCTAACCGATGCCGTTGGCTTTTATTACAAAAAGGAAGAGGATCAATTCATTCATGCCGGAGCGTTAATTTTTATTTCACCAGAAGGAAAAATCACACGCTACCTACTTGGAATTGATTATTTACCTTTCAATATCAAAATGGCAGTGATTGAAGCTTCGGAAGGGAAGATAGGACCAACTATTGCGAAACTATTAAACTTTTGTTATGCCTATGATCCGGAGGGCAGGACCTATGCATTGAATATCACAAGGATAATCGGCATTGGAATAGTTTTATTAATGATTGCTTTCGCAATCTTCTTAACTGTGAAACCGAAGAGATCCCGAAATTCAGAGGTAAAGGAATTATGAGTACTCATGTATTAGAAAATAATGAACCTGATTATCTAAAAGTCAAAGGTAAGCATAAAGGTATTTTATCTTGGATCCTATCAACCGATCACAAGCGGATTGGAATATTATATTTAATTACTATGGGAATCTTCTTTGCGGTCGCTGTGCTTCTTGGATTCTTTATGCGGTTGGAATTAATCTCACCTGGAAAAACGATTATGGAGCCGCAGACATACAATTCCATTTTCACACTACATGGTGTGATAATGATTTTTTTATTCATTATCCCAGGTCTGCCGGCAGTTTTTGGAAATTTCTTTCTCCCAATTTTAATTGGAGCGAAAGACGTAGCATTCCCTAGAATAAATTTACTTTCATGGTGGCTGTTTCTTATCGGTGGTTTATTGGCTGTTGCATCAATTTTTCTTCCAGGAGGACCGGTTGATACGGGATGGACATTTTATATCCCCTACAGTATTCGTACATCGACAAATGTCATACCAGCATTGTTCGCGGCTTTTGTCTTAGGATTTTCATCTATTCTAACCGGGATAAATTTTGTAACCACTATTCACAGATTGCGGGCTCCAGGCATGAAGTGGTTTAGGATGCCTTTATTCGTTTGGTCACTTTATGCGACTGGTTGGGTTCAAGTTTTAGCTACTCCAATTGTCGGAATAACTTTGCTGTTAGTTATTATTGAAAGGACACTAGGAGTCGGAATATTTGATCCTGCACTTGGCGGTGATCCAATTTTGTTTCAACATCTATTTTGGATTTACTCACATCCTGCGGTTTACATAATGATTCTTCCGGCTATGGGGGTTATTTCAGAAGTGATCCCTGTTTTTGCTCGACGAACAATTTTTGGATATAAGTTCATCGCATTTTCGAGTCTTGCAATTGCACTATTTGGTTCGCTCGTTTGGGCGCATCACATGTTCACTGTCGGTATGAGCGATACTGCGATGTGGATTTTTTCACTTCTAACATTTCTTGTAGCGATCCCAAGTGCTATTAAAGTATTTAATTGGGTCGCAACACTCTATAAAGGTTCAATTGAGCTTGAACCGGCGATGTTATATGCACTTGCATTTATTTTTCATTTTACAATCGGTGGCTTTACTGGAATTATGCAGGCAACTTTGTCTCTGAATATTCATGTGCACGATACTTCTTTCATTGTCGCACATTTTCATTATGTGATGTTCGGTGGAACAGGTTTCGGAATTTTTGCCGCAGCTCATTATTGGTTCCCCAAAATGTTTGGTAAGATGTTTAATCCAAAAACAGCAAAGATATCCTGGCTTCTGATTGTGCTAGGTTTCAATGCTCTATATTTTCCGCTTTTTGTTGCCGGATATTTAGGAATGCCAAGAAGATACTACGATTATTTACCAGAGTTTCACATTTACCATTTTATTTCAACGGTTGGCAGTTGGATCCTAATACTTGGCTTATTGATCATGCTTGTAAACCTATTGGTTGCTTTGAAGCGAGGAAAGAAAGCAGATGCAAATCCTTGGGGTGGGGAAACTCTTGAATGGAAAATTCAATCACCGCCAATTCTTGAGAATTTTCACAAGATACCAGAAATAAAAACTGATCCATATGACTACTCGAAATATGAAATTCATTCGAAGGAGGTAAAGTGAATCACTCAGCAGACATTTCTGTACATGTTCATCGCGATGATGTTGGTGCGCGAATTGGAATGTGGCTCTTCCTTTTCACTGAATTGATATTGTTCGGTGGACTATTCATCGTTTATGCTGTATATCGATTCACATATGGGAACGAATTCGCTTTAGCTGCAATTGAGTTGGATTCTCTTCTCGGAATGATTAATACCTTGGTACTTCTTACGAGCAGTCTTACTATGGCAATGTCCATCACTGCCATTCAAAAAGAAAATAAAAATCTTGCAATGCTGCTTGTCGGCATAACGATTATTTTGGCACTTACGTTTATGGTTAATAAATATTTTGAATGGGGTGCGAAAATAAGCCACGGCATCTATCCTGGCGGTAATGAACTTCTCAACAAAACGAACGGTGAAATCCTTTATTTCGGACTTTATTATGTCATGACCGGATTGCACGGTCTTCACGTTTTAATCGGTGTGATTATTCTTTCTGTTATGTTATACTTCATTAAAACAGGCCATATAAATAAAGGCTCCTTTGTGAAGTTGGAAAATTCAGGCTTATACTGGCATCTGGTAGATATTATTTGGATTTTTTTATTCCCATTATTTTATTTAATTCATTGAGGAAAAAATGTCTCATCACAATGAAAATAAAACTCATGTCGTCAACTATGGAACTTATGTGTTGGTTTGGCTTGCATTAGTTTCTTTTACCGGCGTTACAGTCGCTGTTGCTGGCATTGATCTTGGAAGTTTCACGATTGCTATGGCACTTCTTATCGCTTCTGTAAAAAGTCTTTTGGTAATGACAATTTTCATGCATCTAAGATTTGAAGATAAAGTCTTCAGAATATTTGTTTTCGTTGCATTTTTGACTTTGGCAATTTTTATCGGTTTAATTTTCTTTGATTATTCATTTATAAGGTAGAGGAATATGGCTTCAGGCGGATCAAATTTTATAAAAGATGTTGACGGTGTATTCTTATTTATCTTAGCTGTGTCAGTCCTTTTATTGGTTTTAATTACATTTTTAATGATTCTTTTTGTCATTAAGTACAACCGTAAAAAACATCCTAATCCTAAAAATATCAAAGGAAATGTGGCGCTCGAAATTTTATGGATAATTATCCCGACCATTCTTGTATTGGGGATGTTTTATTACGGATGGGTTGGTTATACCAAAATGAAAGACGTCCCGAAAGATGCAATGGTTATTCACGTAGTAGCAAGAATGTGGGATTGGGATTTTACTTATCCAAACCGTGTGAAAACCGACACGCTTTACGTTCCGGTGAATAAAGCTATCAGAACAGAATTGCAGTCCGCGGATGTAAATCATTCATTCTACATTCCGGCGTTCCGCATAAAGAAAGATGTAATCCCAAACAAAAAGAATTTTATGTGGTTTATCGCTGACGAGGTGGGTTCATATGATATTGCATGTGCCGAATATTGCGGATTAAAACATTCATACATGTACACAAAAGTTGTTGTAATGCCCGAAAAGGATTTCGATAACTGGCTCATTGAAGCTGCTAGGATTCAACAAAACACTGATTCATTAAAAACTATTTTACCTAAATAAAAGTTGATAAAAAAGATTCAAATATTATTCGAACTCACAAAATTTAGAATTACATCATTCGTAACCATTACGACATTTTTAGGATACGTGTTGTATTCACATACGCTAAATTTTGAAATGTTCTATCCTCTGATCGGAACTTTATTTCTTGCCTGTGGTTCCGCTGTATTGAATCATTATCAGGAGCGTGACTATGATTCCCTAATGAGAAGAACAATGCAGAGACCGATTCCCTTAGGAAAAATCTCACCATTGAACACTCTATTGATCGGATTGTATCTTTGTGTGATGGGTATTTTAATTTTACTCTTCAGCATTAGGTTAACTCCAGCAATACTTGGAATAACTGCTTTAGTTTGGTATAACTTAGTTTACACTCCAATGAAAAAAATTACTCCGTTCGCTGTTGTACCGGGTTCATTAATTGGAGCCATCCCTCCGATGATCGGATGGACTGCGGCTGGTGGTTATATTTTTGATCCACAGATTTTGATAGTAGCATTCTTTTTCTTTGTTTGGCAAATACCTCATTTCTGGATTCTCATGCTTTTTTATGATGAGGATTATAAACAAGCGGGATTTCCAACTTTATCAAATTATTTTTCGAATGAACAAATTACTCGCATCACCTTCATCTGGATGCTTGCAATCTCTGTTGCTTGCATTGGGCTTCCATTATTTCAAATTGTGAGTTCAAATTTGATCAATCTCGGATTGATTGTAACAGCTTTCTGGTTAATTTGGCATTCTGTAAAAATTCTACTTCATACGAAGGAGCGATTTTATCTTATTAATGCTTTTAAAGGAATAAATATTTTTGCACTTATTGTGATTATTTTACTTTCAATCGATAACGTATTTATTAAATAATTCTTAGGACTATAATGGATTTTCTCAAGGATTTAGCTCTGCCTCAATCTATGTCGCACATCACATTGATCTACTCTGTATTGGTGATAATATTGTCCGTACTGTTACCATATTTTGGATTATTAACTAGTGGTTCAATTTTGTCCTATTTCATTGATTCAAGATCGAAGAATAAAACAGAAAATTATAATCTTAAAACAGCATTAGAATTGATTGAAAAGCCATTCAAAAATGTATATGTTCCTATTGTTTTGGGGATAATACCATTCTTTACAGTAACGATCATTTATGCTCAACTTCTGCAGGGGACACAATCTATTTCAGCGGGCTTACTCTTTTTTGCTTGGCTCGTTTTCATTGTGTCCATAGTTTTACTCTACCTGTTTAAATTTAAAATAAACCTAAAAATAATTTTTGATTCAGTTGAGAATAAATCGGAAGAGCTTGCAGAGTTGAATCGTTTCTCCGAAGCTAACTCTCTTTCATATAAAAAATTTGGCTTGGCGGGGAATATCTTACTTCTAATTTCTCTGTTTTTATTTTCAGCTGCATCTGTAGACGCTGTGGATGTCGAGAATTGGGATAGAACTTCTACAATATTTAGTTCACTAATTCAGCACGAAGTCTGGATACGTTTTTTTTATTTTCTAATTTTGTTATTTGTAATTGGCGGAATTGTTATACTTTATCTTAATTCTTTCCATAGAGGGAAACAGAAAGAGTCTCGACATTCAGTACATTTACTGATTCTACGGTTAACAATGATTTTCACATTACTTCTGCCGGGTATTATTTTTATTGATTTATTCTTGCAGCCAAAAGAATCATTGTCAATCTCAGTTTTTGTTTGTGCTGTTTTAGGTATTTTGATTCTGTTTGTTTCGGCACACTTCCTTTATGCGATGATTAAAGAACAACATCTCAAATTCAGTCGGATAATCTTCTACACTATCATTGCAGCAATCTGTGTTTTTACTTTAAAAGACATATACTCCTTGAAAAATGCAAACGCTGTGCAATCTGTTGCACTTGCTTCTCAGTTCGATAAGTACAGAGATAATATGAAACTTAAGCTGGGAATTAGTTCTGTTGTTTTAAGCGGTGAGGATATTTTTATTGGAAAATGTTCAGCATGTCACAAGTTTGATTTAAATTTTACTGGTCCGGCTTATAATAATGTTCTGCCGAAGTATATTGAAAAAAAGGAAGATTTAGTAAAATTCATTCTTAGTCCAGCCAAAATTGATCCAGCGTTTCCACCTATGCCGGCACAAGGATTAAAACCGCAGGAAGCTGAATCAGTTGCGGATTACTTACTTACGACATATAAAAGTAAGGAAAAATGAGTCTTTTTTAGCAAAATATGTATTTTGTAAAGTATTTTTGAGTTTGGATGTACTACCTTATTTGATTTAGTGACTTCGATTAGATATATTTGCCTCGCTTTTTACAAAAAATGAAAATAAAAATTTCTACACTTTCTGAAGGCAGGCATTTTTATGATTTTGAAGTACCTGCATCAGAAATTGAATTGCCCGCTGAATTTATTGGTAATGTTTGTGTAAGCGTGCAGCTTGAAAAAACAAAAAATCAAATATTTATTACTTCTAACATTGAGCTCAATCATAATCCTCAATGTGATCGGTGCTTGAAAAATTTCAAGCAAACTTTGGCAACAAAGTATAATATGTCTTATGTTTTCGATGTTGCTCATAAAGAAGAGTATGACGAAAACGTAGTCACTGTGATTCCGAGGGAAGTTGATATAATTGACATAACTCATGATGTTAAAGAATATTCAATTCTTGCAATTCCTTATAAGAATATATGCATGGAAGAATGTGAGGGGTTATGTGCACATTGCGGAAAGGACCTAAATACTGAAACATGCGAATGCGAACCTGTTTCAAACGATCCGCGATGGTTAGAGTTAAAGAAAATTAAGAATAAATAATACTGGAGTAGATTCAATGCCAAATCCTAAGAGAAGACATTCGAAATCAAGATCAGCGAAAAGAAGAACTCATTATAAAGCAGTTACACCGTCAGTTTCAAATTGTCAGAATTGCGGTGAGATAAAATTACAGCATCGTGCTTGCCCAGCATGTGGTTTTTACAAAGGACGCACAATTTATATTCCGAAATCTACCTAAGAACAACCTTTAAGGTTACGTTTGAATAATAATAAAACGAAATGTGTCATTGCCCTTGACGCCATGGGGGGGGATTTTGCTCCAAGTGCAGTAGTAATTGGTGCGGTTGAGGCAGTTCGGAAATATCAAAATAAACTTGATGTTCTTCTTGTCGGAAGGGAGGATGAAATTAAATCCACTCTTTCTCAGAACCATTTAACTTTCCCGGATGATAGAATTATTCACGCTGATGAGATCATCGACATGGGGGAATTACCGACCGATGCAGTAAGAAGCAAACCTAATTCTTCAATAGTCATTGCTGCAAAGCTAATCAAAGATAAAACTGCGCATGCCTTCGTAAGTGCTGGAAATACTGGTGCCGTTGCAGCCGCTTCAACATTAATTATGGGAAGAATTGAAGGTGTGGAAAGACCGACGATCGGGGCAATACTTCCCAGTGAAAGTGGTTTCTGCGCAATTTTCGATGTCGGTGCATTTGTTGATGCAAAACCAATTCACCTCTTCAATTATGCCTTAATGGCAGATATATATGTTAGTGAAATATTAAATGTAAGTAATCCAACCATTGGATTACTCTCGGTTGGAGAAGAAAAAGAAAAGGGTAATAAGCAAACCAAGGAAGCATTCGATCTGCTTAGCAAATCTAAATTGAATTTCATAGGAAATGTAGAGGGAAGAGACATTCTGAAAGGGACAGCTGATATTGTTATTTGTGATGGCTTCATTGGAAATATTTTGTTAAAGTTTGGCGAGAGTGTTCCGAAGTACATGAAACATCTACTTACGCTTTATGCTAAAGAAAATATTATTAAAAAGTTGAAGATTGGTCTATTTAAAAATACACTCAAAGAAGCGTTATCACCACTTGATTATCAAAAATACGGTGGAGTCCCACTTCTCGGAATTAATGGAATTACTATAATAGGGCACGGTTCAAGTACTTCGCTCGCGATTGAGAATATGATTCTAAGAGCTTACGAAGTTTATGAAAAGAGAATAACAGAACGGATACGAGAAAAAATAAAACAAGCAGAAGAAAGATTAGGAAAAAAATAGGATGCCTATATCAGATTCGAAATTTAATGCAAAGATATCAGCTTTTGGAAAATTTTTACCGGAAACAATTTACGATAACTCATACTTTGAAAAAATCGTTGATACTAACGATGAATGGATAATCACACGAACAGGTATTAAAGAAAGAAGAATCCTTATTGATGGTGCCACTTCTGACTTGGGTGCGGGTGCCGTCAAAGATATGGTGCAAAGATTTAACATTGATTTAGATTCAATTGATGTTATGATTGTTGCAACTGTGACGCCAGACATGTTATTCCCTTCAACGGCATGCGTGATTATGGATAAGATTGGAATGAAGAAGACATGGGGATATGATATCCTTGCTGCATGTTCATCATTTTTATTTGCAACATCACAAGCGCGTGCCTTCATTGAGTCGGGAACTTATAAAAGAGTTCTTGTTGTTGGGGCTGATAAAATGTCTTCAATAACTGATTATACAGATAGGAATACTTGCATCCTTTTTGGTGATGCCGGAACAGCGATTCTTTATGAGAGGACAGAAGACAAATCGGATGGAATTCTTGACGAAACTTTGTTCTGCGAAGGTTCCGGAGGAAAATATTTATACATGAAAGGCGGTGGAAGTTTGAATCCGCCATCACACGAAACCGTTGATAAGAAGATGCATTACATTTATCAAGATGGAAAAGCAGTATTTAAAGTTGCCGTTATTGGTATGGCTGATGTTGCATTCGAGCTTATGAAACGAAACAATCTCAAACCTGAAGATGTTGCTTATCTTGTACCTCATCAAGCTAATCTAAGAATTATTGATGCTACTCGAGATAGAATGGGTGTAGATAATTCAAAAGTTATGATTAATATCGATAAGTATGGAAATACTACCGCAGCAACAATTCCACTCTGTTTAGTGGATTACTACGATATGGGAAAAGTTAAAAAAGGAGATAATCTAATACTTGTAAGTTTTGGCGCAGGATATACTTGGGGAGGGATTTATCTCAAGTGGAGTATTGACTAATGACCGCATTGGTATTTCCCGGACAAGGAGCTCAATACGTCGGAATGGGTAAGGAATTGTACGAATCTTTCCCTGAATGCAAAAAAGTTTTTGATGAAGCTGATGAAATTTTAAAATTCAAACTTTCGGAAATTTGCTTCGACGGTCCCGAAGAAAAACTTAAACAAACGGAAAATACTCAGCCAGCACTGTTAGTTCATAGTCTTGCTGTATTGGAATTACTGAAAAATGTAAAAGTTTCTGCTGCCGCAGGGCATTCTCTTGGTGAATATTCAGCACTTGCGGCATCCGGTGTGATGAATTTTTCGGATGCGATTAATATCGTCCGAAAGCGAGGAGAATTGATGCAGGAATCTGGAATTAGAAATCCTGGAACAATGGCTGCCATCGTTGGATTAAGTTATGATACGCTTATTAAACTTTGCGACGAAGCAAAAAGTGAAGGCATAGTCCAGCCTGCTAATTTTAATTCTCCAGGCCAAGTTGTTGTCTCAGGTTCCATAGCAGGAGTTAGAAAATTGGTGGAATTAGCTAAAGCTAATGGTGCAAAACTTGCAAAGGAATTAGTAGTGAGCGGTGCTTTCCATTCACCACTCATGAATTTTGCGTATGAAAATATTTCAAGTTCACTTGAGAGTGTACAGTTGAGTGAATTCAACTTTCCAGTCTATTCAAATGTTACAGCTGAAAAATTTGAAAGTGAAAATGAAGTAAAAAAACTTCTTGTCCAACAAATTATCAGTCCCGTGCAATGGGAGAAAATTATTTTGAACATGATCCGTGATGGAATCAAAACATTTATTGAAGTTGGTTCAGGTAAAGTATTAAGCGGTTTGATAAAAAGAATCAATCCGGCAGTTGAGACTTTCAGCTTAGGTACAAAAGAAGAAATAGAGAAATATCTTAGTAATGCAAAAAGTAATTAACGGTCTGATCATCGATCCAATAATATTCACGCATCCATTTGTACCAAAATGTGATGTTTGTATCTGCAGCGGTGAGTGCTGCTGGTACGGTGTTTATACTGATCTTAAGGAAATGGAAATGATCCTTGAGAAACGTGACTTGATAAAACAATATATGGATGAAACACAAACGCTGGATGAATCGAAGTGGTTTGAACCGATTGAAGAAGATAAAGATTTTGAATCAGGTTACTGTGCCGGGACGGAAACCTATAATCACAAGTGTGTTTTTTTAGATAAGGTTGGATTTTGTTCATTACAGAAAGCAGCAATGGATAGGAACGAGGATAAATGGAATTTTAAGCCATTATATTGTATCTTATTCCCACTCGTTATTTTTGAAGGTAAACTAACAATTGACGATGAACATCTTGAACGAATGCACTACTGTAATAAATCAAAGAATCAATCGTCAACGATTTTCGAAGCAATGAAGGATGAAATTCATCATTTTCTTGGCGAAGAGGGATATATTGAGTTATTAATTTATAAAGAAGAATACTTTATTAATTTGAAAAAGAAACAATTGCATTATGAAATTGAAAGATAAAGTTGCTGTTGTTACTGGAGGTGCGCGTGGTATTGGTGCAGCTATCGCATCGCATCTTGCCCAAGAAGGGGCAAAGGTTGTTGTAACTGATATAGCCCCGGAAGAGAATGCGACCGCAGTTCTTAATAATATTAGAGAAATTGGTGGCGAAGCAAAATATTTTAAGGGAGATGTATCATCATTTGAAGATGCTCAAAAGACGATTGATTTTGCGGTAACCAATTTTGGAACAGTTGACATTATGGTTAACAATGCAGGCATTACAAGAGATAATTTGCTTCTTCGTATGTCCGAAAAAGATTGGGATGATGTCATTCAGGTGAACCTGAAAAGTGTTTTCAATTTCAGTAAAGCTGTAATTAAACCAATGATGGGACAAAGGTCTGGAAAGATCATAAACATTGCTTCCGTAGTAGGTATTATGGGAAATGCTGGTCAAGCAAATTATGTCGCATCAAAAGCTGGTGTAATTGGACTGACGAAAACTCTCGCTAAAGAATTTGCAGGACGCAATATTCAAGTAAATGCAATTGCACCTGGTTTTATTGAAACTGAAATGACAGCTAAACTAAATCAAGCACAAAAAGATGCGATCATGAATCTTGTCCCTCTGAAAAAAATGGGACAGCCTCTTGATGTAGCCAAAACAGTTGCTTTTCTTGCTTCGTCGGACTCAGATTACATAACAGGACAGGTAATCTGCGTTGATGGTGGAATGATTATGTAATAAATCATATATTTAATAACAAAAAAATGGAGAATTAAATGGACGTTCAAGCCAAAGTAAAAGAAATCATAATGGATAAATTGGGAGTCGAAGAATCCCAAATTACACCTGAAGCTTCATTCATCAATGATCTCGGAGCTGATTCACTTGATATCGTTGAACTCGTTATGGGTTTTGAAACTGCTTTCAATATCCAGATTCCAGATGAAGATGCAGAAAAAATTCAAGCTGTAGGTGACGTGTATAAGTACCTTGAAGCAAAATTAGCTTCTTAAGAATTAGCATTTATTAATTATTCAAAGAAAATAATATGCATCACAGAAGAGTTGTTGTAACCGGTCTCGGTACAGTACTGCCTATCGGTCTAAATGTCAAAGAAGTGTTTGAAGGATTAAAATCGGGAAGAAACGGTGTGGGGCAAATTACAAGATTTGATGCCACTGGGTTTGATACTCGATTTGCAGCTGAAGTGAAAGATTTTGATCCTTTAAAATTTATGGATCGAAAAAGTGCTCAAAGAATTGATCTCTTTACGCAATTCGCTATGGTTTCAACACAAGAAGCAATTGAGGATTCCAAGCTTCCACTTGACACGATAGACAAAAATCGTGTTGGGGTGATATTTGGTTCTGGGATTGGCGGAATGTGGACTTGGCATCATCAGTC
>CAZNDS010000009.1:0-26935 GCA_964571865.1 uncultured Ignavibacteriaceae bacterium
GTAAGTTTATTATACGATTCCTTCGTGTTCCCCTCAACTGTGATGAATAAAATATCAGGACTTAAACTGATTATTCTTTCAAAGTTCAAATTGAGCAGATCTCCTACGATTTCTTTTGACTTTGCTTCGTGAGGAAAATCACAAAGACTTGTAACCCCGATTATTTTATCCCCCAAACCAAGCTTAAATAGAATTTCCGTTAAGTTAGGTGCTGATGAAATAATTGTCTGCGGAGTTCGATCAAAAAATATCTTATTCCCAAGATCATCCGTCAACTGAAAGCCTGGCTCCACTTTTTCATCAGCTTTATTGCAAGCAAAAAAAATAGAACTCGCAGCAAGAACAACAAGAAGTGTAATATTTTTGTTTAACGAATTGAACATTTTTAGTTTTATTTTAATCCCATGGAAGTTTCCCTTTGAACAATTCTCTCCTTTTGTATTCTAGAAGTTCTTTCAACTCAGGGCAGCTGATTGTGTAACCATTTTGACGTTTCGAAATGTTGCGAAGATTTCTTTTATCCAGCAGCCCACCATGACAGCAATTTGGATCATCTTTCATTTGCTCGATTGCTTTATCTTCTCCCAATTCTGTTAAACGAAAATCCTCTGGATTGTTCACACCAACAAAAGTCACCATTTCATTTGACATTCGAATCGCTTCGCGGTGAAGATGAAATCTTTTTTCTTTGAATGAAAAAGTTACAAGAGTGATATGCTTGGGATAATAACCTAAATATTCTCTGAATCGGCAAATTGGAAAAAGTAAATTTTCAAATGAGTCACGAGAAAATTCCTCGGTTGTTGTGCGATATTTTAATTCATCGTTCAAATATCCAAGATGCTCGGCGACTTCCCAATAAGTTTGCGATTCACTTCTGAACCAAGCTTCTTTCCGCGACTGCCCTCCGGTGAAAATTAAAAATGAATTTTTATCCTTCTCGGCAAGCTCGCACCCGACCATTATATGCTCGATATAGAGATTAGGTTCGCCTTTCTGAAACGGAAAAAGAAACCAGTTCTTATCATTGAATACATCGTCAAAATTTTTTCCGATATAGACAGAATGTCCTGCGACAATAATTAGATTCGTCAGCATTTTTTATTTTAAAATAAACTTTTCTCAACTGAATGTATAATGGCAAATTAGAATAGAGAGTAAAATTAGATTAATTCTGTCAACGTCTAAAATTAGAAAAAAAATATCTGGCTTTTCAGCGGGTTGGAAAACTATTGATGAATTCTTAAATTGCATCGCACCCTTAGCTCAGTTGGTAGAGCAACTGACTCTTAATCAGTGGGTCGAGGGTTCGAGTCCCCCAGGGTGCACACCATTAATGCGAGTACTACAATCTCGCATTTTTTTGGATTGTATTGCTAATTAGTGGGTCGAGGGTTCTTCCGAAGGAATGGCTTTGCCAGAATCCTCTTGAAGGTACAGTATAACTTCTTATTAACTGACTTGACTACTAATGAAATGAAAATGGGCTAAATCCATGTGCATGGTTTCTTAAGAACGTATCCATTCGCTAAGGAGAGTTCCTCAGGAAATTGTGAAAACTGAAATTTGTATTCATGGTTTTGAAGATAAACTATGTTTGTTGATTTTTGTTTTAAGTCATAAGAAAAGCGAGCTGGAGGAAAGTAAACAAAAATTTTATGGCTTGGTTTATACTCATGTATGAAATCAATTGGAGGGATTAAATCACTATCTGCAGATACTAAGACAGATATATCACATAAAATAAAAGACCCCTCTACAATTGAGGGGCCATCACAGGACTTTCTCATCCTATGGGGGTAAAAACTATACTAAAATAGCTTTAAGAAAAAACAATGTCAAATTTTTTAGGGGAGAGTCGGTGGAATGGGACAGATGAACTTGCTGACCAATAACATTAAGCGGATAAAAATACTTAGAAAAATTAAGGTATTAACTACTTCTACCTTTTCCCATGTTTAATCCCCTGCATTTCAGCAGAGATGCATAATGCGATCTCTGAAGCGGTTGTACCGCCGATATCAAGTCCAATAGGTGAGTGAAGCGTACTGATGTCAATATTTTCACCGAATTTTTTCTGCAAATCTTTTCTCAATGCTGCTGCTTTGGTTTTAGATGCGATCACTCCGATGTATTTAAATTTCAAGTTTCTTTCAAAAAGTTTCTGAAGAATTAAGTAATCAAAATTATGTCCATGTGTCATAATAACAGCGAATGAATTTTCTTTTGGTTGGAATGTAGATGCATAAACGATATAATCCGATAAATGAATTTCGTTTGCATTTGGATTTTTTTCTTTGTTCGCGAACTCAAGGCGGTTGTCGATCAGAATTGTATGGTAGCTCAGCGGTTTTAAATAATAAAGCAGTGCATTTCCAACGTGCCCGCCGCCAAACAGATAAAGTGTTGAGAGAGAACCATGCACTTCATAATATATCCAAACTCTACCGCTGCAATTCATCGGCAGAGTTTTTACAGCTTCATTTTTATCTGAAGAATTTTTTGAAAGAAGATATTCTTTAACTCCGCTCTCACCCGATTTTAATCTTTCCTGAGATTCTTGAATTGCTTCTAATTCTATCGCACCGCCGCCAACAGTTCCATTATATTCTTTTTCCGATTGAACGACAATTTTAAATCCAACTTTACCTGGAACAGAACCCTCGGCTTTTACTACTGTAGCAACAACAAACGGCTGATTTGATTGTTTTAATTCATAAATATGTTTTTCAATTTGCATAAACTCGTTCATTCTTAAATCGAGAAAAAATCTTTTGGTGTGTCAATATCATCAAGCACTTGCGGGTAAGGAGAGTCCCAATACTTTTTTTTACAGCTTTTATACGAAGTCAGCTTTCTTAAATCCGAATTGCGTGGACTGAAAATAATTTTTTGAAACAATCTATGATTTAATAAAATAGGATGCCCATTTTGTGCATTAAATCTTGGTTGTATCCAATCAAATTGATCATCAAGTTGTTTTATTAAGTCAAGATAAAATGAAACCGGGAGTGTTGGTTGGTCTGTAAAATGGCAGAGTGCCCAATCTGAGCCGCTTAGTTTTTCAATTCCGCATTGCAGCGAAGAGAACATTCCAATTTCATAGTTTTCGTTAATGACAATTTCAATTTTATAGCTCATTTCTGAAATATGGTCGATGAGCGAACTGTCTCGGAGTTCTTGCTTTAATTTATTAGTATTTAATACATATTTCTCAAGTTCGTTTCTGACTTCGTCTGCTTTGTGACCGAGCACGACAACGATCCTTTCACAAATCAGATTCATCTTGGCAAGTATAAGAACACAAAAAGGTAATCCTCTATATATTAGAAGCGGCTTGGGACTTCCTATTCTTTCAGATTTACCTGCGCAAGCAAGCAATCCACTTATTTTTATAGTTTGATTATTCACTTAAAATAATTTTTCCACTCATCTACTGATTTTGAGATTGGCTCATCGTTCCATCTCGAAAGGGCTGATGCATCTTTCAATCCATTTCCAGTAACCATCAATAAGACATTTTCACTTTCTGAAACTCCACCATTTTGAAGTAACTTTTCGTATCCAGCAAAAGATGATGCTGACGATGGTTCAGCCAGAATTCCAAAATTCTGTGCAATCAATTTTTGTGCAGAGAGAATTTCATCATCTGAGACTGCAATAGCTTTACCTTTACTTTTACGGATTGCATCAGAGGCCATAAAAAGATTTCGCGGCGCGCCGGCATGAATACTATCGGCAATAGTAGATGCTGGTTTGTATTCAAAATTATTAGTTTGTAAATAACGAACCACCGCGCTGCTTCCTTCTGATTGAACTGCAATTAACTGAGGAAATTTCTCTATCCAGCTCAATCTTAACAAATCAGAAAATCCTTTGAACAATCCTGAAATGATAACACCATCACCAACTGGGACAAAGATTTTGTCTGGTATCTTTCCTTTCATTGAAATAAAAATATCAAATGCTGCAGATTTTTTTCCTTCGATCGTCACCGGATTATATGCAGTATTTCGGTTGTACCAATTTTTTTCTTTGCTTATTTCAAGACATAAGTCGAACGCTTGATCGTAATCCCCCTGTACTGAATAAAGATTCGCTCCGAATGATTGAATTTGAATTCTCTTTACAGATGGAATTTGTTCAGGAACGAAAATGTGAGATTTGAGTCCTAGACGTGCACAAATTCCCGCCAGCGAAGAACCGGCATTTCCCGTCGATGCAGCCGCAATTTCATTTATTCCTAATTCGATTGCCTTGCATACAACCAGACTCGTAGCTCTATCTTTATATGATAAAGTTGGATTGCGGGTATCATCAAAAAGATGAATTTTCCTTCCATTATTTTCATAGTGAAGTAATGGATTCTCAGTTAATGAGATTCTTTCGAGCGAAGATGGAGAAATTAATTTTTCAATTGAATTGACCGGCCATAGTTCTGGATAAAGCCAAAACTTTCCGCAGGGGAGTTTTAGAAATTCATCTCGGTTAAGTTCTCGTTTCAAATTTTCGTAATCATACTCAACGAGCAGGACTCCTTTGAGCGGTTGATTTTTTTCTGCTCGACCGCATTTAGGACAAAGATAGATTCGCTCTTTCTCAATTTCATCAGAGTTGAATTGAGCGGAACAGTCGAAGCATTTGTAAAAATATTTACTCATCATAAGTTTTCAATGGGACACTGGTTTAAATGATTTATCATGATATTCTAAATCAAATCCTTCACATTGTTAATGCCATTATCGCTTTACCGGTGTGCAAACGGTTTTCTGCTTCATCGAATACGATTGAAATGTCGGGATTGTCTAATATCTCATCTGTTACTTCATTATTACGATCAGCAGGTAGAGCGTGCATGAGCTTTACATTTTTATCTGCTAATTTGATTCTTTTATCATCGCAAATCCAGGATTTATATTTCTCCAGGTTCGATTTCATTTCTTTCTTGCATTCATCTTCATTGTTCAAATAATGATCGACGTCATAGTAACCAAATCCTCCCCAGTTTTTCGGAACAACGATTTGAGCTCCTTCGAAAGCTTCGTCCATGTCATTCGTAAACTTCAAACTTCCGCCCCCTGCTTCAGCATTCTTTTTTGCTTTGTCAATAATGTTTTTGCTCAACGGGAATTCTTTTGGATGTGCAACGGTCACATCAATTCCATATCGAGGGAAAAGCAGAATCTGAGTCTGCGGCACGGAGAGCGGTTTGCTGTGCGTATCGGCGTAAGCCCAAGAGACAGTGACTTTCAAACCTTTTGTGTCCCTTCCGAAATGTTCGAAGATGGTCATCAAATCTGCGAGTCCTTGAAATGGATGATAGACATCGTCTTGCAATGACATAATTGGCTTTTTCGAATGATCTGCCATTTCATTTAAGTATTTATTCCCGATTCCATAAAAACAATTCCTGCAGGCGATTCCGTGTCCCATACGAGAAAGAATTATTGCTGTGTCTTTCGCAACTTCACCGTGAGTGATTTGCATTTTGTCTGGTGTAAGATCATGAGCATGACCGCCGAGCTGAGTCATTCCAGCTTCCATTGAGTTCCGCGTGCGTGTAGATTGTTCAAAAAATATCATGAACAAAGTCTTGTGCGGCAAATAAAGATGCGGATCTTCTTTATAAAATTTTTTCTTTAAGTCGAACGATGTTTCAAAAACAATATCGAGTTCTTCTTTCGTCCAATTGTCTTCTGTTATAAAATGTTTACCTTTAAATTGATTGGTCATATATATTCCATGATTATTTTTTTGATTTGAAAATATTCTTTTTAATGTAATCTTCTGGATAGGAAATTATTGGATCATATTCTGATTTATGAATTACTTTTGAATTAAAATCTATCTTTACATCTTTAATAAATTTATCAAAGTCTTTGTTTTGTTCACAAAGTTTGTTCATTGTTTCCCAATCAAGATATGTTTTTTGTCTGGCAGGGAATAAAACTTTTGATGAGTCAATGTCTTTTAGATCTAGATGGATTATTCCAATACCAAAAGACATGGCTAATCTTTCCAACTCAGCAAGTAAATCATCATCTTGAGTTATCTCAACAGCGACTAAATACCCCTCATGTGCCCAAGAAGAATTAGAAACAGCCTGAAAATAATTTTCTCTATAATTACTTTTATTAATATTCTTTTTTAATTCAAAGGAGAAGAGTTTTAGAGCATTATTATCAGACAATCTGTTGAATTCAATAAGATTTTCATTCCATTCCTCGAGGGGGAGATAAAATCCTACTAAATCTGGATATAGCCACTCACTGTATCCACTTCTTTTTGATTTTTCGTGGAAAATCGTTTTTGTGAAGATATTCCGTCCTCTGTTAAAAGCGGGATTTGAAAATGCAAAGTAAGTTAAAACTGGATGCAAATCACGTTCATCATAATAATCATTTTCTTTTTTTTCTTTTCTCTGTTCAAATTCTATTTTGGAAATTAATGAAGAGGATACTTCGGCACTTCTTGATGCGAGAAAAAATCTAACAGGATTTTTTCCAACCTTAATAAATTTCGAATCTTGATTTTCTTTGGTATCTACATATAATCTTGCACCTAAAGTCTGCCACGGCGTTTTGCCTGTAATAGATAATTTTTTAGTTAAACTACAGGATATTCCAATTTCCCAGATTTCTTGATAAGTAAGTGGTTTGTCTGCCTTAGAAAGGATTTCTTCCGCGAAATCAAGCATTGTGTACGCCATGGTTTATCTCCTCTAGAGTTAAAGTTGTCTATTACTGCACATAAAATTTCAATTCATATTTACTGCCATAGTATGAAATATTCGAACAGGCTTTGCTTATTTTTCTCTCGCTCAGAATAACTAACAAATATTGCATAAAACGCGCTTGCTTTAATTAAATCCTCGATCGGGGCTGCATTGTGTCGACCTATAATAAAAAAGCATCCAGTTAAGCAGCATTAGACTTTTCAGGTTTCTGAACTGTATTATCACCGATGCCCAGTAATAAGTTTTCGACACTGATGTCTTCGTCAAGTTCATCCCAATGCAAGCCGGTTCCACCACCACTAATGGTATAATTATTTCTTTTTCGTTCATCTGCTTTCAACAATCGCGGAAAATATGCTAAAGGAACTATTAAAGTTCTTCCATCTGCTAATTCGACAATCATATTTTCACTGTCAAAGGTCACTTTTTTTGCTAAAGACTTATTCACCGAAGTATTCATACCATTTCCTTTCTATTAAATCCTTGTTCTCGAAAACAACATTAAATATTTCTTTGAGTTCCGACGAATTAAAGCCGAATGAATCTGCCAGTTTAATTTCCGGCTCAAGCCAATATTTTGCAATTGATTCTCCTTTTCTAACATGAATGTGCAGTGGTTCACGAGGGATTCCTTCATTTGAAAAGAAAAAAAATTTATATCCTTTATATCTTAATACGACTGGCATGAATTAATTTAATGAATAAAACTTATATAATCTGGCAGAATACTGCATAAAACGCACTTGCTCTGACTAAATGTTCAATCGGAACTTTTTCATTTGGAGCGTGTGCAAGTACTTCGTTTCCAGGACCAAAACCAATTATGGGAATTTTATGAATTCCATTTATAACAACTCCATTGGTCGAGAAAGTCCATTTATCGATTAACGGTTTGCTGTTAAATAAGTCTTGATAAACTTTTTCACCGGTTGTTAGCACGGGGTGATTTTCATCCACAACCCAAGTCGGATAATATTTTTTCATTCCGTATTCTAGTCCGGTGAAAGATTTTTCTTTGTACTCAAGCACTTCAACTTTTGCATTTTCATTTTTGACGATCTCCTGGATTTGACTTACAGCAAGATCAATATCTTCCCCGACAGTCAATCTTCTATCAAGATGAATTCTTGCGAAATCGGCGACGGCGCAAAGAGACGGACTGCCTGAAACAATTTCCGAAATTGTCACAGAACCTATTCCCAAAAAACTATCCTTTTTCAAGTTTTCGTTAAGCTTTTCAATTTCCAATGCAGCACGAGAAGCCATATAGATTGCATTCTTTCCTCTTTCGGGTGCAGAACCGTGAGATGAAACTCCGTAAAAAGAAACTGTCATTTCCATTCTGCCGCGCTGTCCCCGATAGATGTTCATATTTGTCGGTTCAGTTATTATTACGCAATCTGGTTTTAATTTTTCTTCTTCTAAAATATATTTCCAGCAAAGTCCGTCGCAGTCTTCTTCAATGACAGAACCGACGAAATAAACTGTGACATCGTTTTGCAAACCAAGCTCTTTCAGAATTTTTCCAGCAGTGATGAACGATGCAATTCCCCCTTTCTGATCGACCGTTCCCCTCCCATGAACAAATTCGGAGTCAATCTTTCCCGAGAGAGGTTCAAGTTCCCAATTATCGAGATTCCCTGTATCGACTGTGTCAACGTGTCCGTCAATCGCAACAATTTTTTTCCCATTTCCAATTTTTCCGATAACATTTCCGAGTCCATCGATTTTTACTTCATCAAAATTAGCTTCTTCCATCATCCGTTTAATTTCATTCACTACATCTTTTTCGTTACAGCTTAGAGATTTAATTTGAACCAATTTAGAAAGATTTTGCGCAGTGTAATCTCGATACGATTCGGCTTTCTCAAGAATTTGTTGAGCGGTTGTCATTAAGTCCTCAGTTTAGTTATCACAATTGTGGGTAATCAATTAAAAATTTTGTGTAAATTTACTAAGAAAAAAATTTATTCGATAATTACGATCTTGTTATAATAAAAACGAGGACTGAATGGCTCAAAGAATGCAGACAATCTCTTTCGAGAAATTATTGAATTGGATCTTTTCCGAATTGAAAAACCATAACCAGGTTTTTGGAATTCCTTCAACAAAATTTTTTAAGCAAAAAAGAAATTTTACGATTGAAATTTTCAACGAAAAATTAGATAATCCTTTCGGACCAGCTGCAGGACCCCACACTCAGCTTGCGCAGAATATAATTGTATCTTATCTCGTTGGCGGCAGATTCATGGAACTAAAAACCGTTCAAAAGCTTGACAAACTTGAAATTGAAAAACCTTGCATAGATGTTGAAGATGAGGGGTACAATGTTGAGTGGTCGCAAGAGCTTTCGCTTGAAGAATCCTACGATGAATATCTCAAAGCTTGGATTATAATTCATTTACTGAAAGAAGTCTTGGGATTATCTAATCCCGACAGTGTTGGGACTGAGCGAGGGTTTATCTTCAACATGAGTGTTGGCTATGATCTCGAAGGAATCAAAACCGAAAGAATGAATAAATTTATTGACGATTTGATTGACGCAAATAATTCTGCCTCATTCAAAAAATATCAAAGATTACTTACTGAAAATCTTCTTCAATTCGAATCAATTTCGAACAAATCTACATTCGATGAATTAAAAAAGGTAATTGAAAACATCTCTCCCAATATTTCAAACTCCGTTACACTTTCAACTATGCACGGATGCCCCCCGAATGAAATTGAAGCTATCGCAAAATATTTAATCAAAGAAAAAAATCTTCATACTTACGTCAAGCTTAATCCAACATTGCTCGGCTTCAACTATGTAAACGAACTCTTGAATCAAATCGGCTACAAATACATTAAGCTCGAAAAAAAATCATTCGAACATGATCTGCAGTTCCAGGATTCAATTCCTATGCTTCAGCGATTAAAAGATTTTGCCAAAGCACACAATAAAGAATTTGGGGTGAAGCTGTCGAATACGCTCGGAGTGAATAATACTTTGAAAAAGCTTCCAGGCGCTGAAATGTACATGTCGGGACGTTCTCTTTTCCCGCTTACAATCAATTTAGCTTATAAGATTGCCGAAGCGTTCAATGGCGATTTAAATATTTCGTTCTCAGGCGGGGCAGCGGCTCATAATTCACAGCAAATTTTTGAAACGGGAATTTATCCTATTACACTCGTAACTGATCTACTGAAACCTGGAGGATATGAGCGGCTTTTTCAGATTGCATCGAGCTTTGAATCTTCAAAAACTTTACCTGTGCTATCTAATAAAATTAATTTATCCAAACTTAAACTTCTTGCCGATGATTCGCTTCAAGATAAGCTTTATAATAAATATACGAGAGAAACTAAGTCATTAAAAATTTCAAGCAAGCTCGAAAAATTCAATTGTTATGTTGCACCGTGCGAAACCGCATGTCCAATCCATCAAGATGTTTCAGAGTACATCAGGCTGATTGAAGAAAAAAAATATGATGCTGCATTTGAAACAATCATTTCAAAGAATCCACTGCCGCATATAACTGGTTATATTTGCGATCATCAGTGCATGTATAAATGTGTTCGCTGGGATTATGATGACCCGCTCTTAATCCGAGATTTAAAAAGAATTGCCGCAGAAAAAACTTTTGACAGCTTTATGGAACTAAAAATTGAAAAATCAAAAAATTTAAAGGGTAAAGCTAAAGTTGGAATAATTGGTGGAGGTCCATCAGGATTATCGGCAGCATATTTTCTCGCAAGGGCTGGAATGGATGTAACAATTTTTGAAAAGACAGAGAAAGCAGGCGGAGTTGTGCGGCATTCAATTCCTGGATTTAGAATTCCACAAGAAGCAATTGATAAAGATATTGAGCTTATAAAAAAATACGGTGTGATTTTTGTTTTTGGATTTGATGAAAATAGCTCAATTCAGAAATTGAAAGATGACGGATTCAAGCATATTTATCTTGCAATAGGCGCAGGTAAATCAAAAGAATTTAAGTTAGTCGGAAACAACAAAAATATTTTTAATGCAATTGATATACTCCAAAAGTTCAACCGGAATGAAAAACTTTTGCTTGGAAAATCTGTCGCTGTGATTGGAGGAGGAAATTCTGCAATGGATAGTGCACGTTCAGCTTTACGAAGTGATGGCGTTAAAAAAGTTTTTATAATTTACCGCCGTACAAAAGAATTTATGCCGGCGGATAAGGAAGAACATGATGCCGCACTAAATGATGGTGTTATTTTCAAAGAGCTTTTTCTTCCTGTTGAATTTAATGGGAACACATTAAGATGTCAGAAAATGCAGCTTGGTAATTTTGATGGAAGCGGCAGAAGAAATGTCTTTCCGATTGCAGATGATTTTGAAGAAATTGAAATAGATTCGGTGATTACTGCAATTGGAGAAGAAGTCAATTACGATTTTCTAATTCAAAATGGAATCGCAATAGATGAGCGGAGAAATATTGTTGTTGATCAAAAGACCAACGAAACTTGCGTTGAGAATGTTTTTATCGGCGGAGATGCGTTCCGAGGTCCCTCAACGGTCGTTGAATCCATCGCTGACGGAAAGAAAGCCGCTGAAGCAATTCTTGCTAAAGAGGGAATTGAATATAAAATAGAATATGATTTTAAATCTGAAATCAATAATCGAAAATGGGCTGAAGATGTAACCAGTAAAAAAGGAATAATCGAGTCTCAAAACTCAAGCGATTTTACCCACGAAGCTTCAAGATGTCTTGGCTGTGATCAGGTTTGCAATAAATGTATCGAAGTCTGTCCCAATCGCGCAAACATCGCTGTTGCATGTAATGGTGAGTTCAAAGACAAATATCAAATATTACACATAGATGGAATGTGCAACGAATGCGGAAACTGTGAAACGTTTTGTCCTCATCAAGGTGCTCCGTATAAAGATAAATTAACATTGTTCTGGAGTGAAGAAGAATTCAATAGAAGCAAGAATGATGGATTTTATTTATTCTTAATAGAGGATCACACTGTAAATTTAAAATTGAGATTCAATTCACTTATTGATAATATATCTTATAGTTTGACCGAAAAAACATTTTCTTCTAACAGTTTCTGCGAAAAAAAAGCAAACATCGAAAAGGTAAAATCAATATTGGTGCATGTAATTGAAAATTACAATTTTTTACTTGGAGAGGATAATTCTCCATAGTAACCAATGATCACTTCTGAGTATAAAAGTAATTAATGTATGAGAACCTCTAAAAACTCAAATCACAAAAAACAAATCTCAAATAAGAGCCAGTAACCTAAATACAAATGACCAAAACAAAGCAAAAACTGTATTTGTTTGAAATTTCGTTTTTTGAATTTGGAATTTGTTTGTCTTTTGGTGCTTGTCATTTGAGATTTTAGAGGTGCCCGTATGTAAAAAGATTTTTTTACTACGAAAGTGTTGAACGGAGGTCACTTTAAATGTATCTTTACTTAGCGACATGCCAACAATTCTGTACATAAATGGATGGCGATTTTTCTTTTATTCAAATGAAGGGCATGAGCCAATTCATGTTCATTGTAAAAAAGCTGAAAAAGAATCAAAATTTTGGCTTGATAGAATTAACTTCGATTTTTAAGTAGCATACTCTTTTAACATGAGTACTCGCGATAAAAGAGAAGTCAAAAAAATCATTTTTGAACATTTTGAATTAATTGAGTCTGAGTGGGATAAATTTCAGGAGACAAAAAAATGAAAAAATACCACGACGTTAAAAATATACGCTTTGATGAAGAAAAATTATATTTGAATATAGATGGGAAAGAATATTCATTTCCATTTGAATCTATCTCTGAAAAACTTTCAAAGTCTTCAAAAGAAGAACGAGAGCAGTATATAATTTCTCCTTCGGGGTATGGCATTCATTGGGATATAATTGATGAAGACCTTTCAATAGATGGGCTGCTCGGTATTAAACATAAACCAAAAATAGTCCAGCAATTAGCTGGAGCAAATTGATCTTAGCTATTTAATTAAGTCATTTTTACTGCCTCAATAATCTGCTTATAACCTGTACATCTGCAAAGATTCCCGGCGATTGCTTCTTTAATTTCATCATCACTTGGATTAGGAATTTCTTGCAGCAACGCATAAGCTGAAAGTACCATGCCTGGAGTGCAGAAACCGCATTGGACAGCACCATGCTTCAAAAATTTTTCTTGGAGCGGATGCAGTCTGCCATTCGATGCAACTCCTTCGATGGTAATTATTCTGCAGCCATTAATTTGTGCAGCAAGAACAAGACATGAGTTTGCTGTCTTGCCGTTAATAATTACAGTACAAGCTCCACATTCACCGATCGCACACCCTTCTTTTGTTCCGGTTAAATTTAAGTCTTCTCTCAGCAGATCGATTAATCTTCGATTTGGATTTGTGGTAAGAGTAATTTCTTTTCCATTCAAATAAAACTTTATCTTAACTTTTTTCATCTTCAATATCTTATTCATTGCACAAACTCTCTAAAAGCTGATAGAACATTTGCTGAACAACGGGAAGCTTGTACGGTGTCGACCATCTCAAACCGGTAACTTTCAAAATCGTTTTGCCGAGTTCAGTTGAAAGTTTTTTCAGAAATTCAGTATCAGCTTTTTTATGTAATGCTGATTTCTCAAGTTCATAAAATCGTACTCCAATCGGAGTAACAGCCCCGCTTGCAATTCGAATATCTTTAATAATGAATTTTTCCAATTCGATTAGAACAGCAAGTGAAATTCTGCTGATTGCCACTCCTCTCCTTCTTCCAAGCTTATAAAAATCTGCTTTAACATTTTTTTTAAGCAATGGAAGGATGACTTTTGTTACAATCTCATTTTTCCTCAATCTAGTTTTATACGGCTCAATCAAAAATTTCTCTAAAGTGATTTTTCTTGTTCCCTTGACCGAACGAATTTCAAGCAGGGCATTATAAATCAAAAGAGGGGGTACACTGTCGGCACACGGAGCGTTGTTGATAAAATTTCCAGACAATGTTGCTCGATTTCTAATTTGAGTACTGCCGACCTTTGACGCGGCTTTAATGAGAATCGGGAATTCGGATTGAATTATTTCATTTGACATCAACTCTGAGAAAGTTACACAAGCACCTATTTCAACTCTATCATTAAATCGCTTTATTCTTTTTAATTCTTTTATAGAATTGATATCGACTAAAAGCTTTATATCCTTAAATCTTTTCGATTCAATTTGAAAGCCAGGTATTAAATCCGTTCCGCCGGCAATCAATCTCGCATTTTTGTTCGATGAAAGATGCTTTAAAGCAGATTGTATCGAATTCGCTCTGACAAAATTTAAATGAGGAATCATTACGCACTTCCTCTCTTTAAATCTTCCGGATGTAATTTTCTCTTCAACAAAACTTCTTCAAGATTTATCGGAAGGTTCCTAAATCTTTCGCCGACAGCATTTCTTATTGCATTATTGATCGCAGCTGAGGTAAGCTCGAGCGTTGGTTCGCCCAATGATTTCGCTCCCCAAGGCCCATAACTATCTTTTCCTTCGACAAAGATCGGTTCTATTTCTCCAATATCTTTGCTTGTTGGAATAATATATTGATCGAAATTTAATTCACGAATTTTTCCATTAAACTTGTCTATCTCCTCCCAAAGTCCATAGCCTGCACCTTGAGTAACACCGCCGTAAACTTGTCCTCTTGCTCCAAGTAAATTTATCACTCGTCCCGGATCGTGAACTGCCGTGATCTTTTCAATAAAAACTTCTCCTGTACTAATATTAACAGTAACCTCTGCGACCTGGCAGCCATAAACATAAGTGAAATAAGCCGGTCCTTGCCCGTGTTCCTCATCCCAATGAACTTTTGGGCCCGGATACCAGCCAAGCGCAGCCATGTGAATTGCTTGATTATAAGCGAGTGAACAAAGTTCGGAAAAAGATATTCTGTGTTCAGGATTTTTTTCAGCAAAGACAGAATCATCTTTAAAAATTATTTTTTCTGAAGGAGAGATGTTCCATTTTAAGTACAAAAGCTTTTCAAATCTTTCACGAATAATTTCAGCGGCATTTTTGACAGCAGCTCCGCCCATCAAAGTTGAGCGTGAAGCAACCGTTGGTCCGCTGTCCGATATAAGTGCCGTATCGTACTCGAGATAATAGACTTTATCTACCGGAATCCCAAGAATTTCAGAGACAATTATCGAGTAAGTTGTTTTCATCCCTTGACCATTTTCTGCAAGTCCGCCTAAAAGATATGCCGAGCCATCTAATTGCAAAGAGAGATATGCCGCAGCAGCGTCGATTCCTTCTGCACCAAGCGAGCAGCCGCGGAAGCTGGCAGCCAAACCAATTCCTTTTCTTAAAATTTTTGATGGATTGACTAATTCATTTTTATCAAGAAGTAATTCTTTCGTTGATAATTTTCTCCCCAGCCGGTGAGTTGGCACATTAATAACATTTTGATTTTTATTTTTTATCCACTTTTCTGTGAATTCTGTTTTATCAACAGCGGTTCCAATGACCGTGAGCAAGTTGACATCGTGATTTTCAAGTTTTTGTCCGCTTGCAGTGATCGAACCTGCACGATATCCATTTATCCCGCGGATCTCATCAGGCGTCATTTCTAATTTAATAGCGATCTCGTCCATTATCGATTCTTGGGCAAAAATAATTTGCGGTGAACCGAAACCGCGCATGGCACCTGTGTAAGGATTATTCGTATATACTGCCCGAACATCTGTCCATACATTTTCAACTTCGTATGGACCGGTTGCTTGAACGACACTTCGCCAAGTTACAAACGGACTGAGCGAAGCATAAGCTCCGCCATCTGCGGTGATATCGATTTTCATTGCTTTGATTTTACCATCACGATTGAAACCGACTTTGTAATTCATTATGTATGGATGACGTTTGTAAGATTCTAAAATCGATTCTTCACGAGTGTAACGTATCTTGACGGGTCTTTTTGTCTTCAATGCTGCAACAGCCGCGCGTGCTGAAAGGATGCACATTGTATCATCTTTTCCACCGAATGAACCACCAAGCTCCGCTTGCTCAATTCTAACTTTATTCAACGGAAAGTTTAATGTCTGTGCAACAATTCGTCGTGCAGTGAAAGGATTTTGGATGCTTCCAATGATTCGGATTCCTTTATCCCCTTCGAGAGGAATTGCAATTACACACTCAGGCTCAATATAAGCGTGCTCAACATTCGGAGTAGTATAAGTTTCTTCCAGAATGAAATCGCTCTCTTGAAATCCTTTCTCTACATTTCCTTTTCGCAGCGGGTAATGGACAATTAAATTCGTACCGAGTTCAGGATGAATTAAAGGGGCATCAGTATTCAGAGCTTTTAACGGATCAGAAAGGATTGGTAGATTTTCGAAATCGATTCTTATTTTTTTGGTTAATGAATAAAGTGATTCGGCAGATTCACCGACCAACATTGCGATAACATCACCGGGAGTAATTATTTTTTCAAAGCTGAAAATCGGCTGGTCTTTTTTTACCAGTCCGGCAATTTTCTCGCCTGGAATATCCGAAGCGTCGCAAATGGCAATTAGTGAAGGATCATTTTCGATTGAAGAGTAATCGATCGACTTAATTAAAGCGTGAACTGCTGGAACGCGAACCATGGCTCCAAATAACATTCCAGGGAATTTATAATCGTCGGCAAATTTTGCTTCACCAATTACTTTGGAATATGCATCTTGACGAACGACAGGTTTTCCGACTATGTTAAATTGTGATTTCATTCAATATAAATTAAAAAAACTTTTTTATGATAGATTCATGAATTTTTCTGAGAGTCTTTTGCCTTGCTCATAAATTTCTTTGTTCAATGCATCTTCATCACTTCTCTGAATTTGAAAATTCTGCATCAAAAATTTTCCATTTTGCACAACCGAATGAATTGATCGTTCCGTAATCCCATAAATCCAATGTCCAAAGAAGTTCTGATCATTCATCGGAGCGGGAGGAACATAATCCCAAATCACAAGGTCGGCACGATTGCCTTTCTGCAGCGAAGTGAAATCGGGGAAAAATCTTTTTACAAAATTAATTTGATCGAAATAAATTTTGACGATCCAACCGAAACTCTCTCGGAACTCATTTCCTTGATGACGATGAAGGAGAAACAGTTTTTTGAACGAACTTGTTGGATCAGCATGCATTCCGTCAGTTCCGGACAGAATTGGAATAGATTTCGGAACGGATTTATAATCTGGCAGTCCTACTGAGTTGTTAAGATTTGAATCCGGATTGTAAACAATGGCACTTCCAAATTTTGTTATCAATTCGTAATCATTTTTTTCAAGATGAATGCCATGTGCCAAAATACTTTTTTCGTTAAGCAAGCTGTAATCAACGAGTCTTTGTACGGGTTTCTTTTTGTATTTCTTAAGACTTAATTCGTTATCAGCTTCATCCTCACACAGGTGAATGTGAATTCCGCAATTGAACTCATTTACAAATTTTGAAACAGTTTTAAGTGTTTCATCTTCAAGTGTAAATGATGCATGCATTCCAAACAATGCTTTGATATTTTCAGACTGAAATTCTTTGGTGAAAGTCTCGTTCTCTTCAAGTGCCTTACTGGTCAACTCGCTTCCGTTTCGATCTGAGGTTTCAAAACAGAGAACTCCACGAAGATTGAAGCCATTAAGTATATTCGCTATTGTTTGCAAACTACCAAGAGTATAATTAGGAGAGACGTGATGATCAAAAATATAAGTAACTCCATTTCTTATCGATTCAAGTGAGGCCATTCGTGCGGATGCCTTTACCATTTCGAGATCGAGTGCAAGATCGAGTTTCCACCACAGATTTTTTAGGATATTATGAAAATTATTCGTTTGCCCTTTAACGTCCAATCCTTTTGCAAGTCTTGAGTAGAAATGATCGTGAAAGTTGATGTTTGGAATTGTTACTACTCTTCCTCCTGCATCAAAAGAATTTTCATCGGAGATTTTTTCCCAGAAGACGAACTCACTAAAATCTTTCTGAAGGATTTCCTTAATTTTTTCATCTTGAATCACAACATCTGCAAAGGTTGGTACGACAGAATTATTTTTTATCTGGCAGAGCCAGGCATTTGTGATTTTTAATTCTTTCTGTGCTGTGTTCATAAATTTTCTAATTAAGCTCACGATTCATTAGACCAATGCCGCATTGAAAAACGGTATACTCGACTTTTGACAACCTGTTCGTTCCGAGTGGTTTTTATATTTTCTTTAATATTTTTACCTTACGATACGAAATGCAGTAATATCAACATCACTATTTTTATAGCGTAGCTTTATACGGTCTTCTTCAAACGCAATGAAAATATCTATTGTATTTCTTTTAAAGGCATTTGGATCATTAATATTTTTTTTAATTTCTGAAAATGGAATAAGTAATATTCCGTCTCTAGGCATTAAAAGAGAACCTTTTTCGTTGAGTAGATTTCTTTTGAAGATATCACGAAATGTTACCTGCCAACCTTTTGCTTTTTTGCTGCCAGAACGAATAAAAACTTTTTCACCATTTACCGTAGCCTCATAGGATTTGAATTCAGTAACGTTATACTTGTACCTTTCTAAAATCTTTTTAAGATCATCTAACATAATCTCTTCTTGACCTTGCTCAGCAATAAGTCTTTGAATCAATCCTTTTTTTATGAGAAAGAAGTTTAATTCTAAAATTAACTTTGTAACAATTACTTTTTGTAACGAATTTAATATTTGTTTTGCCCCTTGTGATACAACTTTATATTTATTCGCCTTGAATAAAGCAATCAAATAATACTCTAATTCGTGACGAACTACGTTGTCATTAAAATCTGATTGATTGGCAGGTCTTCCATCATTAATTATTATAACGCGATCCCAATTTTTTATTTTTTCATCAGGTGTGCTACTATGGGTTTTAAGTCTTGTATAGAGACTTTTAGCTTCACCAATGTATAATTTATTCATTTTTGATTCTATAAGAATGTAGATACCTGGGTAATCAATTTTACCTAATTCAGCGTTGAACGTTTCTAATGCTTTAATAGAACGGGGAAAATCCCAAGAACGAATTTGCTCTGTAGTTCTCGAACGAATAATATTTTCACCATTTTTAGGATCTTCATAATAACCAATATGTTTTTCTTCCATTTTATTTCCGCAATGTGATTATAGTTTCGCGCAGTTTATAGCTCCTAATTTGTCCAGATCTTCTATTCCTTGCTTTTTCAATTTTTTCAATGGATAAACCTAAGTCTTTTCCAATTTGAGCAATTAAAAGATCCGTAGGGACATAAACATCGGCAATCAAACTATCACCAACCACTAGAATGAACCTTCCATTATTTTTAATTTTGGGTACAACCATTTTAAAAACTTTATACATATCATCAAAATATTTGTGAACTATAAAAGGCATATCTTGTCGTCTATATCTACCGCGCCTCAAAATATTTTTTTGAATACCTCGTTTAATATCTTCTATCCAATCATTAGTATATGTCGGACTAAAATTTTTGATTAATCCTTTTGAGACATTATCACATACAATCATTTCGTCTTTAACTTTTTTTAATTCGGATTGATTCTCTGCAAAATTTAGCCAACCCATCTCAATCTTATAATTCATAACGTAATCAAGCCCATTCATATACGGCGGCGATGTAATTACCAAATCAAATATATTAGAGTGATTATATTCCATCGAAGATGCTAATACGACTAGGCTTGATGTAGTAATATAATCATTGAATTCATTCTGTATAATTTTCAGATCTTCAATTATTTGATATACCTTTTGAGTCATTAATACAAATGGAGCATGAGGATCAACTTTTTTACTTTTTGAATAACCAAGACAAGGGCTTCGTTTTAAATTACTGACATCAACCAGTATCGAAGAAAATGCAAGATTAAGTAGGTCGACAATTTTAGGATTTGTTCCTGGGGATAGACTATCAATGCCACCTTTTAATATTTCTAAATTCCTTAATACTTCCTTTGAGAATTGTTTTTCAGATTTTAGAAAATTCGGTGCATTTATAGGTTTTGATAAATCTAATTTGTTGAAAACCTTTAACAACTCTTTCGGCGGAGTGTCCCAAGTATTTAGCTTTGTTTCAGCAATGAATTTTAATAACGGATTAAGTTCAGTTCCAACAGATTTATAGCCATTGAGTTTAGACTGAACTTGAACTGTACCACAACCAGTAAACGGATCCAAAACCGTTGGATTTTTGTAATCGAATTTGTATTGATCAAGAACAGTTTGTACAAATGAAGCCGAAAAACCTTGAACATAAGGCGCCCAACGGTGAATCGCTTCATTCACGTTTGGACTAAATTGAATAGGTTGTTTTTTATTTAATATATCAATCCCCAGCCCTTTCAGATATGGTTCGGAATCAATATCACAATGCCCTAACTGTTTTGGAGACTTCAAAATATTTATTTGACGAGTTGTATATTCTTTTGCTTCTAATGGGAACAATTGTTCTTGTTGCATAATTTCGCGACTTTTTACAAAAATATAATGAAACGTTCTCTTAATTTCTTGGAAAAATAATGATAAATATACATATCATGAGTATTTGAAACCAATTGTAATTCTCCAATCCCTCTATGGATAAAATATTGGTAGTATTAATTAAACGAATAAACGTAAGATATTTTCAATTTATCTTTTGTGAAGATACTTTTTTTATTTTTAGTGTAGAATATGGGACGATAAACTTTTTAAATCATCATTAATCTTAACAAATCATAAGAATCCGCGTTCCTATTACTTACTATTCCAAACTAAGCTTTCGATTAAACTCTTCAATCAACTTATCCCACTCCGGAACAATCGAAAATCTTTCTTCCCAGTAATTTTCATCGTACCATTGAGCATTTAGCTCGTCGACATCTTTTCCCTGCTGTTCAACCCAAGTAAAGTATTTTAAATTATGGATACTCTTTTTGTCGTAATATGAAAGCTCTTTAAAATAATCGATGCTCTGTCTTTGCAATACAGAATGCCAATCAACCTCCGCTTGCTTGAGAAAATATTTTCCTCGCTGTTCGTCCATTTCCTTCAATCTTGACCTGTACATTTCAACCGAATCTGTAAAGATCGTGAAGACGACATCATTCTCATTGAACTCAAAGTACTTTGCAAGCTTAATTGCAGAGATCATATTACTTATTGATGAAATTCCCATCCAGGGAAGTTGCGATAATTGTTTATCATCAATTCCCAAACTTGCCAGAAATTCTTTTCCTTCATTTTCGTTAAATAATCTCAAGATCCGTAATGGTTCCTCATCGTCAATTGCAGTAACAACGTCTGTATTTTTCACATTATGAATCCACGGAATATGCTTATCGCCAATTCCTTCAATCCTATGAGCACCATAACCATTCATCAAAAGAGTTGGACATTGCAATGCTTCTGAAGCGGTAATTTTTATCGATGGAAATTTTTCTCGAAGATAATCACCCGCACCAATTGTTCCGGCAGAGCCTGTAGCACTTACGTAGCCGCTCAAGCGTTGATCTTTAGATTTTAGCTGATTGAACAACGATTCAATTGTTGTGCCCGTAATTTCATAGTGCCAGATCGCATTTCCGAACTGGTCGAACTGATTGAATATCAAATATTCGTCACTTTGGTTTTCAAGCTCGTGACACTTATCGTAAATTTCTTTTACGTTGCTTTCGCAGCCGGGAGTTGCGAAAACTTCCGAGCCGATTTTTTTCAGCCACTCAAATCTTTCTTTGCTCATTTCTTCAGGAAGAATTGCTACTGCATGAACACCAAGCAATGCGGAATTGAACGCACCGCCGCGGCAGTAATTGCCTGTCGAGGGCCAGACTGCTTTATGATAATCGGGATTAAATCTGCCAGTTACCAAATATGGTGCGAGACAACCGTAAGTTGCGCCGACTTTATGTGCGCCGGTTGGGAAAAATTTTCCCACGAGTCCAATTATGCGAGCTTTAACGCCGGTAATTTCTCTGGGTATTTCAAGATAATTTATATTTCCAATCTCACCACTTTTTGGATCATTTCTCCAATTGATTCTGAAAAGATTGAGCGGATGAATCTCATCCATTCCGATTTTGGCAAGCTGTGATCGAATTGAGCTTGAAATTGTATTTGGTACTTTTAATTCTTTGAAAGTCGGAAGGATTATTTTCTGTTTTTTACATCTTTCAATCGATCGATTAAGAAAATCTTCATTTTTAATCGTCCACTTCCACTCGCTCATGAATTTTCCTTTTTAATAAATAGTTACAAATTTCGTTACAAAGATAAAATTTTTAACGACTCTAATGAAAGATTTTGTGCTAAAATTAGTTCAAATACCTTGTACAGTTCTAAAATGATAGGTGAAGAAATGGCAAATATAATTTCTTGAAAATACTTGTATTTATAGTTAATTTCCTGCCGTTATTTTAATGAAATTTTAACAAAATGGGTGTTGTACGATATGAAGTCGCCAATTAAAATACTCGTCGTTTTGTTTGTGGTCTCGATCACATCAAATTTATACGCACAACAATTTCCTTCCGGTTATGAAGTGTTCGAGAAGGCAAAAAACTCCGTTGCAATAGTAAATGTATATGATGAGAACCGCAATTTACTACGCATTGGTGCTGGTTTCACTTATACTGCCGATGGACAAATTATAACATCACACTCGCTTGTAAATGGAGGGACTTACGTCAAAATAAAAGTAAATGATACAGAGTTCGCTCCGAGTGCGTTGTATAAAATTGATCGAAGACGAGATCTAATTGTCTATAAAGTTGATGGCAATAATTTACCATTTCTTCCGATCGGAAATTCTGAGAATGTAAAAATTGGCGATAGGATTTTTACAATCGGAAATCCAAAAGGATTTGAAAGATCCTTCTCAGAAGGAATGATAAGCGGCAAAAGAGATTTTGGCGCCGGTAAGGTCTTTTTCCAATTCACTGGAATGAGTTCGCCAGGAATGATTGGCAGTCCCTTGCTAAATGAAAATGCTGAAGTTGTCGGCTTGATCTCATCAAGAAGTTATATGAATGAAAGCATAAATTTCGCAACACAAATAAACAGCTTGAAACCGATACTCGAATCAACCGAAGTAAAAAATTATTCCGTACCAAACTTTTTTGTTTACGAAAAGCCTCCGACAAATTTCAACATTGGTCTTTCGTATGAAAGTATGGGCGATCATTCAACTGCGATCTGGTATTATTTAAAATCACTAAAAGATGAAGTCAAATCGGAAACTTATCGGCGGCTTGCATATTGCCATGAGCAGCTCGGCAATATTAATTTTGCGGAGGACTATTACCGCAAAGCCCGTGATCTTGATGAGAGTGACTAGCAGCCTGAATTAGCTTTGGTTGTCTAATGATTACGTAGTTGGATAACATTTTAAGTAAGGGGAATAAATTTCAAAGCTGATCTTTGCTTGCTAATTATAAAAATTTATGACAAAGGATGAAAAGCTTGTTCAAAAAATATTACACGGTGGCTCGGATGCAAATATTGATCCGTTGGCTAACGGATTGAGAAAATTAATTTACAACGAGATGGCAGTAAAGCAAAGATGTACCAAGTTAAACAAGTGAGAATTTGATTCTTAGATATAATCTTAGCTTAGAAAGGAACGATGATGTTTAAGTACGAAATTACTATTTATTGGGACAGGGGAGATCAGGTTTACATTGCTGAAGTACCTGAATTACCAGTATGTATTGCTCACGGAAATACATATGATGAGGCTCTAAGTAATGCTAAGCAAGCAATTCAACTCTGGATAAACACAGCAAAAGAATTCGGCGATCCGGTCCCCGAGCCAAAAGGTCAGCGATTAATTTATGCTTAAACGGATTTGTGTTAGCTGAAATTGTCAATAATTTGAGCTAATACTACCAACTTGAAGTTTGAAACTTCAATTTCCCCAAATGATTTAATTAAAAATATTGGATTTTTTGGAGCACGTTTTTTGTATTTTGAAAATGATATTAATTTTATTTTACTTTTTTCAATTTGATTTTTCAATTAAAGATATCAATCCTTGTTAATATCCGCGCTAGATAAAATCGGTTCAAAGACACTTTCTTTCCTAAACGAATTTGGGGAGATCAGTACTCTCTTCTTTAAGATTCATCTAAGCATGGCAAGAGTTTTTCGCGACCGAAAGTTAATCCTTAAGCAAATGGAGCACATCGGTGTAAATTCCTTGCCGCTTGTATTCATAATCGCAATCTTTACCGGGGCAGTTTCGGCATGGCAGGCCGCATATCAATTAAAGGGGCTTGCACCTCTTTCTTTTATAGGCGGAGCGACTGTTCGCGCAATAATCACCGAGTTAGGTCCGGTTTTAACTGGAATTGTGATAGCAGGCCGGGTTGGTGCATCAATCGCTGCCGAGCTTGGAACAATGAAAGTCACTGAACAAATCGATGCACTTGAAACGATGTCGATCAATCCAATTCGATATTTAGCAATGCCAAGATATCTGGCTTCATTAATTATGATGCCTTTGCTTGTTATCTTTGCAGATGTTATTGCTGTCGGTGGAGCTTACTTTGTCTCCGACTTTTTTCTTGGGATTTCCTTTAATGTTTTCTTTGAATCTGTGAGAAATTTTTTTGTATTTGGTGATTTTGTGTATGGTTTGATTAAGGCAACTTTCTTCGGTGCATTTACTTCACTAATTGGTTGTCATATTGGTTTTAAAACTGAGGGAGGGGCTGAAGGAGTCGGATTATCTACAATTCGCTCATTCGTTCTTTCAGCGGCAATAATTTTAATACTCGATTACATCCTCTGGAACCTTTTCATTTAGTAATTATTTATGCAACGTTTGCTTTTAATCAGAATTTATTGATTTTAGTTAAGCTTAATTGTTAAAGGTTATCCGTCAGCTGACGGAGTTAATGGTTAATCGGTAGTTGTTCCCCACATTGGATAATTTTATTAAACAATTAGTAAACAAGAATAATGAATCAAATTTAAATGAGATAAAGCAGTGTAAAAGATGTGAACCATGAATGGTTAACTCCGTCATCCGTCTCCGTCATCCGTCAATTGACGGAGACGGATGACGGATAACGATCAACTTATTTTGTTTTTGCTTGCAAACTAATAAGCCTATCGAGTTGTTGGGAGTCGAAGATGTGCTTCGACCTGCAACTATATTTCCTTCGGAGCTCCTTTTGTTCTTCCCATCCAGGAAAGTTCATTAAATTCACCGAAGCACTCGCGGAAGATTCTATAATACAGTAATTCTTCTTTTGTTTCTATCTCCGATCCATCGGGAAGTTTTTTTTCTCTCTTAAAATCATTATCCGATATTTTTTCTTTTGCGTACTCGTGAATCAATTCATGAATGCCTGCACCTTCCCAAAATTTTGATTTCGATCTTGTTAGAATTTTTTCAGGCAAAGAACCGCTCATTGCTTTCCGTAAAATCCATTTCTCTGTTTTATTTTTCAATTTTAGATTGGCAGGAATTTGAAATGCGTAATTGAATACGGTTGGATCGGCAAATGGCACATGGGCGGTAATCCCGTGTGCGGAGGAGCATCTATCGACTCTCTGTAGTGCGGTATTGTGAAGTCGATTAGTAATATCTATTAATTCGTCTTGCAGATTAGAAATATCGATGCACTTCAAGTATTTGTAACCGGCAAATAACTCATCTCCACCTTCACCTGAGAAAACAGCTCCGGAATAGTCCGAAGAAGCTTTGCCTACAATAAAGTTTGTAAGACTTGATCTAACTAAGAGAGCGTCAAACGATTCAAGATGATATATAACATCCGGCAGTAATTTAATTAATTCCTTTACGGTTACTTTTAGTTCATGATGCCGAGAACGAATAAACTCAGCCGTTGCCTTTGCATATTCGAGGTCAGGCGAGCCTTCTAAACCGACAGAGAAAGTATGAAGTTTATCTACATGTTTTCGAACTATCGATGAGATTGAACTCGAGTCTAATCCCCCTGAAAGCCAAGCTGCTGCGATTTTATTTTCTATCTTTTTCTCAATAGCTTCATTGAGCAGTGAGTAAAGTTTACTTGCAATTTCCATTTCATTTTTATTGAGCGCAGAATCAGACCTCAACTCGAAATATTTATTAAAAGAGTTGTTCGAAAAGCTGTAACCAGGTGGAAATTCAAAGACGCTTTTCACAAAATCCTTCAGTGCTTTAACTTCCGATGCGAAACAAAAACTTTTGTCTTCGGCAAAACCGTAATAGAGAGGTGCAACTCCAAGCTCGTCTCGAATTAAGGAAAATCCCCTTTCATCTATGGAAGCTTTGGCTAAGCGTCCGTCTCCATTTCCGTCTTTCACAAATAATTCTTGATGAAAAATCTCTTTATTACTCTTGTCATTTGAATCCATAACAATTCCCAGCGTAGCGAATTTGTTATCAACGATTTCCACTCCCTCTTTTCCACGATGAGAAATTTTTTCAAGAATTTTTTTTACCAGTTGCGATTTATTGGGTCTATTTATTCCAGCTATTCCAGCCATTTTATCTCCTTTAATTTGTTATGGCTAATAAATTATTTTTTTCAATCTATCTTTTTCCCTTATGATTTCGTCTGGCGATTCATCAACAGCGTAATATGCACCATCAATCACACGAGTCAAAATTTTTCCGCATAAATGTTCATTACCGCGGAAATGGGGTGCGTCTAAAATTCCAATTTTTATTGCATCTGATAACACTTTAGAATCGCTCCAAGGGTCTTCACTTCTATTAAAGCCGAATTTTTTCAAGCCTTCCAAAAGTTCCAACGATTCTTCCATCAATTCATTTTTTCGTGAATTAATCTTTGGATCGGATAGATAATCCGGTGCACCGCAGAGACAATTATGTAAAACTCCATGTGCAATCTGACAGCTTTCGATGAGTTCTTCAGGATATATTGCATGATCTCCCTCACTGAAGCCAACTACATGCAAGATGTGCGGTTTAATCGAAAGGCATGTTACAATTGAAGAACCTAATTGCCCTTTGGCAACATTTGGATCGGAAGAGAAATGTGCGATACCCGGTCGAGCTTCAATAAAGAAACTAAAATTGTCGTTGCATAATTTTGTAATCATCTCGAGCTTCGCAAACATTTTAGCTATGTCCATATTCATCCAGGTTCCAGGTGGAGTATTGAACATAAATTGTGCTACATAATTTTTAACTCCCATCTTTTTCGCATTATAAGCCGCAAGGAAAAACATTGTAACTGCGAGCGAATCGT
>CAZNDS010000010.1:0-11667 GCA_964571865.1 uncultured Ignavibacteriaceae bacterium
TCCTTTGAACGCCGGGGTACCTCGGTTTGAAAGAATAAAATCTTCAGCGGCATTATCCAATTCCGCCGTTGAGACGCCTGGTTTAACCATTGATCCAATAAGTCTAAGAACATCTGCAACAATCTGACAGCTTTTTCGAATAGCGTCAATTTCCGCTGCAGTTTTAATAAAAATCATAGCAGAAACTTATCGTCTGCCTTTTAACTTCCCGCTTTTCATGAATCCATCGTAATGACGCATTACGAGATGAGATTCTATTTGTTGTAAAGTATCAAGAGCAACTCCAACCATAATCAGCAGACTAGTTCCACCAAAAAATTGAGCAAATGTGGGTGAAACACCAAAGCGACTAACGAAAGCGGGTAAAATCGCAACTATTGCTAAGAATATTGAGCCTGGCAAAGTGATTTTTGTTAGAATATTATCAATAAACTCAGAAGTTTGTGCCCCGGGTCTGATTCCAGGAATAAAACCACCCTGTCGTTTCATTGTTTCAGAAACATCTTTTGGATTGAATGCAATTGCTGTATAAAAATAAGTGAAAAATACAATCATCAAGGCATAAATAAACGAGTAGACAAACGAATCGTACCTGAAGTGAACAGATAGATCTTGCATTAACTCACTCTCAGGAAAAAACGTCAAGAAAGTATTTGGAATAAACATGATCGATTGAGCAAAAATTATGGGCATAACGCCTGCAGTATTTACTCTCATCGGAATGTATTGAGTCACTCCGCCGTAAACTTTCCGACCGACTACTCTTTTTGCATATTGAACTGGAATTCTTCTCGTTCCTTGAGTTACTAATACAACACCAGCAATGATAAAGAACATCAAGGCAACGATTACGATCTCAACAATTAAGTTTGTTTGGCCTGCACTTAATAATCTATATTCATCGAAAATCGCATAAGGCAATCTGTCAACAATTCCAATAAAAATTATCAATGAAATACCATTTCCAATTCCACGTTCTGTAATTTGTTCACCAAGCCACATCACGAAAATTGTGCAGGATGTAAGAATAACAACAGCACTAAGTGTAAAACCTAATCCTTGTACTTCGACCGGAACAATGGGGACACCATTAGCATCCATAGTGCCTAATCTAACTGTAACACCCCAAGCTTGAACTGCGCTGATTAAAACCGTCCCATATCTAGTAATTTGATTGATTTTTTTTCTTCCCTCTTCTCCTTCTTTTTGGAGCTTTTGGAAGTAAGGAACAACTGCACCTAGAAGCTGAATGATAATTGATGAACTGATATACGGCATTATACCAAGCGCAAAAATCGCAGCATTACTAAATGCACCACCAACAAACAAATCATATAGTCCAAATAAATTATCTTGGGACACATTCCTCATAGCTTCAGCTAGAACATGCGCATCAACACCAGGCAGCGTAATGTGTGCACCAATTCTCACAATAACTAAAATTGCGAGAGTATATATAATCCTCTCTCGCAGTTCGGGAATCTTAAATATATTTCTAAAAATCTCTGTAAATGTTGGCATTTTATTCCACTATGGTTATTTTTCCACCAGCAGCTTCAATTTTTTCTTGAGCTGTTTTACTGAATGCATTAGCTTCAACAGTTAATTTAGTTTTTAACTCACCATCGCCTAAAATCTTAATCGGAAGATTCTTATTTCCTACGACTCTGTTGGTACGCAAAATTTCAATCGTGACTTTATTGTCACTAAGCTTAAGTTTTGATGCTAATTTTTCTAATGCAGTTAGATTAACGGTTTGATATTCCTTTTTGAATGGACTTGTGAAACCTCGCTTAGGTACTCGTCTCTGTAAAGGCATCTGTCCGCCTTCAAACCAGCTTCTGTACTTAGCACCTGCACGCGATTTTTGTCCATTACTTCCTCGGCATGAAGTTTTTCCATGTCCCGAGCCAACACCTCTGCCAACTCTTTTTCTTTTTTTGATGGAGCCGGAGGCATATTTCAAATTACTTAAAACGTCCATTTTTTAATCTTTAATTTCTTCAACTTTTACTAAATGAGTTACTTTACGGATCATTCCTCTGATCTGAGGAGTATCGTTATGGATTTTAACCCAATTTGGTCTTCCGAGACCAAGAGCTTCAATTGTTTTTTTCTGATCTTTTGGGCGATCAATAATAGATCTAGTTTGTGTAATCTTTAATTTCATCTTAGTTAAATAATTCTTCTTTTGTGATTCCACGTTTAATAGAGACTGAATTTGCATTGTGCAAGCTCATTAAAGCATTCAATGTTGCTTTTACAATGTTATGAGGATTTGACGAGCCGAGTGATTTTGTTAGAACATCTTGAACACCGGCTGATTCGAGCACAGCACGAACTCCACCGCCAGCTATTAATCCAGTACCAGGAGATGCGGGTTTAAGCATTACTTTTGCTGCTCCGGCTTTTCCAATTATCGCATGCGGGATTGTACCTTTATATTTATAAACTTTGACAACATTTTTCTTAGCATCATCGATACCTTTTGAAATCGCATCGGTAACTTCGTTTGCTTTACCTAATCCGACACCGACAAAACCAGAACCGTCACCAACGACTACTATAGCGTTAAAGCTGAATCTTCTTCCACCTTTAACAACTTTTGCAACCCGGTTAATGTGTACAACTCGTTCTTTTAATTTTTCTAAATTTATTGTTCTATTCATATTAGAATTTCATTTCTCCGTTTTTTGCTGCCGGGAGAGGATTCGAACCTCTACGTACGGCTCCAAAGGCCGCTGTCCTACCATTAGACGACCCGGCAATGTGTCCATAAACAGCGGACATTAAATTTTTAGACCTCCTTCACGCAAGCCATCGGCTAATGCTTTGATTCTTCCGTGATATCTGAATCCGCCGCGATCAAAAATTCCTGTTGAGATCCCTTTGCTGATTGCTAATTCTGCAGCGGCTTTACCAACTGCTTTACTTTTCTCAACTTTATTTTTTATTTCAGCAACTTTACTTTTTACATCTTTGCCGATACTTGAAACAGCTAGTAATGTTTTGTTTTCTGAATCATCAATAAATTGAATATAGATCTCATTTAGACTTTTATAAACACTAAGTCTCGGTTTCTCAGCAGTACCTTTAATCGTTTTCCTTAATTTCTTTTTTACTCTAATTCGTGATTTCGGTTTTTTCTTAATCATACTTATTTACCTGCAGTTTTACCAGCTTTACGAACGATATGTTCACCTTCATACTTAATTCCCTTGCCTTTGTATGGTTCGGGTGGTCTAAATGATCTAATCTTAGCAGCAATTTGACCGACTAATTGCTTGCTGAATCCACTGATAAGGATTTGGGTTGGCAGAGGAACTTCAATTTTAACATCCTTCGGAGGAATAAAGAAAATTGGATGAGAATAACCTAATGCGAGTTGTAAACCTCTTCCTTTTAATTCTGCTCGGTAACCAACACCAACAATTTCAAGTTTTTTCGCGTAACCGTCGGTTGTACCGGTAATCATACTTTGTATTAAAGCACGATACAATCCATGTAATGCTCGGAATTGTTTATCGTTCGAAGTTCTTTCAACTACGACCTGATTTTCTTCAATCTTAATATTGATTGCTTGATTGTATTCTTGATGTAATTCACCTTTAGGTCCATTTACTTTCACAATTCCGTCTGCTATTTGAACGGTAACTCCTTTGGGGATATCTATCGGTTTTTTACCTATTCTTGACACATTAAACTCCTTTACGATTTACCAAACGTGGCAAATAACTTCACCGCCGATTTTTTCATTACGTGCTTGTTTATCACTCCTCAATCCCTGTGATGTTGAAATGATTGCAACGCCTAATCCATTATTCACTCTTGGGATTGATTTTGAATCCGCATAAAATCTTAAACCTGGCGTACTGATTCTTTTCAAACCACTGATTGCACTTCTGCCTGCAACGTAACGTAATTTTATTTTCAAAATACCTTGTTTACTATCTTCTGCAAAATCATAACCATCGATAAACTTCTGTTCTTCGAGAATTCTAGCAATTTCTTTCTTTAAATTAGAAGCAGGAATTTCAACATTCATTTTCTTTGCTTTAATAGCGTTTCTAACTCTTGTTAAAAAATCTGCAACTGGGTCTGTTACTGGCATCTAATTCTAACTCCTTGTTTACCAACTTGATTTCTTGACACCGGGAATTTTTCCGATGCTTGCCATATTTCGGAAGCAAATTCGGCATACACCAAACTTTCGGATATAAGCCCTTGGGCGTCCGCAAATATTACATCGATTATATTTTCTAACCTGAAACTTAGGTTCTTTTTTAGCTTTAACTCTTAATGATAATCGAGCCAAATTTATCTCCTTATTGCGTAATTTCTTTTTTTCTAAATGGAAATCCGAAACTCTTTAACAGTTCATAAGCTTCTGCGTCAGATTTCGCTGAAGTTACGATTGATATATCCAATCCATAAAGTCTTGCAACTTTATCAACATTAATTTCCGGGAAAATGATGTGTTCTTTAATCCCAAGATTATAATTTCCTCTTCCATCAAACGATTTATCCGAAACTCCTCTGAAGTCACGAACTCGCGGAAGAGCGACGTTAATCAATCTATCAAAGAACTCGTACATTTTTGCTCTGCGTAATGTAACCATTGCACCAATCGGCATGCCTTCGCGAAGTTTAAAATTTGAAATAGCTTTTTTCGCTTTACGAACAGAAGGTTTTTGACCTGTGATTGTTTCAAGGTCTTTCACTGCAGCGTCAAGTAGTTTTACATCTTGAGTAGCAGCACCGACTCCAATGTTGACGGTAATCTTCTCCAATTTTGGTACTTGCATTATGTTCTTATAGGAAAAAGCACTGTTAAGATGAGGAACTATATCCTTGCGATACATTTCCAGAAGCCGTAAAGGTACTTTTTCCTCGGGTACTTCAGGCTTATCTGCCTTTTTGCCTTTTGGTTTTTTTTCTATTTCTTTTTCTTCTATTTTCTTTTTTTGTTTTTTTTCTGCCATCTTAAAAAACCTAAATCATTTCTCCGCTCTTAATGCTGATCCTAACGATCTTCTTCTTGTTTGTATTGTCATCGAGAATGATTTTTGAACCTAAACGTGTTCTTTCATTCAACTTTGGATCTAGCAGCATAACATTTGATATATGGATTGGTGCTTCTTTTTTGACAATTCCTCCCTTTGGATTTTTCTGCGTCGGTCGGGAATGTCTTTTTACAAGATTAACACCTTCAATAATTACTCTATTTGTTTTTGGATATACTTTCAAAACTTTTCCGGTCTTACCGCGTGAGTTTCCGGCAATCACAACAACGTTATCATTTTTTTTGATATTAACTTTCATCATTACCTCTTATAAGACTTCCGGAGCTAGTGATACTATTTTCATAAATTGTTTTTCACGAAGTTCTCTTGCCACGGGTCCAAAAATTCTTGTTCCGCGCGGTTCATTCTGATTATTAATTAATACAGCTGCATTCTCATCGAATCTAATATATGAACCGTCTGTTCTTCTGACTTCTTTTTTTGTTCTAACGATCACAGCTCTGGAAACTTCACCTTTTTTAACTGTTCCGCCAGGGATAGCAGCTTTTACTGATACTACAATCGTATCCCCTACGCTGGCATATCTTCTATCACTACCACCAAGAACTCGAATGCATCTCACACGCTTTGCTCCAGAATTATCGGCTACTATTAAGTTCGTCTCTTCTTGTATCATGACTATATTCCTCTACAGATAAAATTTATTTGGCTCTTCCCAAAATTGAAACTAATCTCCATTTTTTTCTCGCACTAAGCGGACGGCTTTCCATAATTTTTACAATATCACCAATATTACATTCATTCTTCTCGTCATGAGCCATTAGTTTGGTAGTTTTCTTAAAATACTTTTTATAGATTGGATGAGCGACTTTTCGTTCAATAGCTACGACAATGCTCTTATCCATTTTATTACTTACTACTTTGCCGATCCTTGTTTTTCGGATATTTCGCTTATCTTCCATCTATTTCTTTTCTCCTTTTGATGAATCGGCTGACATCGAACCTCTTTGCAAGTTTAATTGACGTTCTTTCAGAACTGTTTTCATTTTAGCTATATCTTTTTTTGTACTTCTTAACTTTGAAGTGTTTGTCAATTGTTTTGTCTTGTGAGCAAATCTTAAATCGACTAGATTATTTTCTTCTTCAAGAATTCTTTTCGTCAATTCTTCATCGTTCATTTGTCTTATTTCAAAAATTTTCATTCTGCTTGCCTATTATCCTTGATAATCAACTCTGGATACAACTTTAGTTTTAATTGGTAGTTTATGTGCAGCAATGCTTAATGCTTCATGTGCTATCTCTGCTGATACACCGCCGACTTCGAACATAACACGTCCAGGTTTAATTACTGCGACCCAAAATTCCGGAGCGCCTTTTCCTTTTCCCATACGGGTTTCAAGTGGTTTCTTTGTAACCGGTTTATCCGGGAAAATTCGTATCCAAACTTTACCATCCCTTTTCATTCGGCGTGTGAGTGCAACTCTTGCCGCTTCAATTTGACGTGCGGTAATCCAGTGAGCCTCCATCGCTTTTAATCCAAAATCACCGAAAGAAACAGAATTCCCACGAGTTGCCTTACCTCGCATCTTTCCTCGATGTGCTTTTCTAAATTTTACTCTTTTGGGCATTAACATATCAGTAAAACTCCAGTATTAATCAGTTGCTTTTCCTAAAATTTCACCACGGCAAATCCAAACTTTCACGCCAATGGTACCATAAATTGTTTGTGATGCAGCGATTGCGTAATCAATATCAGCACGCAAAGTATGAAGTGGTATTCTTCCATCTTTGTATTGTTCAGTACGCGCCATTTCAGATCCAGCTAATCTTCCGCTGCACTTTATTCTAATTCCTTCAGCTCCCATTCTCATAGCAGCAGTGATTGCAGTTTTCATTGCACGTCTATGGGATATTCTTCCCTGTAATTGATTTGCAATGTTCTTAGCTACTAATTCCGCATCTAATTCAGGTCGTTTAATTTCGCTAATCTGCACTTTAACATTTTTATCAAAAACTTTTTTCAATTCTTCTTCGAGCTGAGCAATTTCTTTGCCGCTTCGTCCGATAACAACACCAGGCCGAGATGTATGAATTGTAACAGTTATATCTTTCGACGTTCTATCGATTACAATTCTTGCTACGCCAGCTTTATCTAAACGCTTTTTAATGTAATTTCTGATCGCATTATCTTCAACGATCTTGTCCCCAAAAGATTTTGTTTCAAACCAATTCGAATCCCAAGACCTTGTAATTCCTAATCTTAATCCTATAGGGTTAGCTTTTTGTCCCAAAAGTTCTCCTTACTTTTTAGTTTCCTTTTTTGCAACAACGATTGTTACGTGATTAGATCTTTTCCTCATTTTATATGCACGACCCATTGGAGCTGGAAGAATTCGCTTCATTGAAGGTCCGCCATCAACAAAAGCTTCTTTAACAAAAAGATCGTGTGCTTCGACTCTGCCTGAATCTTCCTTATTCATAAAATTAGCAACAGCTGATCGAAGAACTTTTTCCGCATCTTTTGCAGCATGCTTTTTGGTGAAGTGAAGAATATTCAATGCTTCATCAACAGCTTTGCCGCGAATCAAATCGATAACCAATCTCATCTTTGTCGGCGAAGTGGGAATATGTTTAAATCTTGCTCGTGCTTCCATTTCTTACAAATCCTTATTTAGCTTTTGAGGCTTTTTCAGCTTTTGTTCCTGGGTGACCTCTAAAAATTCGTGTAGGTGAAAATTCACCGAGTTTGTGTCCAACCATATTTTCACTGATATAAATCGGAATCATATTTTTCCCGTTATGAACAGCAATAGTGTGTCCAACAAATTCAGGAGAAATAGTTGAAGCTCTTGACCAAGTTTTGATAATTTTTTTCTGACTCGATTTATTCAAAGCTTGAACTTTTTTCAAAAGCTTTTGATCAATGAATGGTCCTTTTTTAACCGATCTTGGCATCTATTCCTCGACTACTTTCTTCTCTTAACAATATATTTACTTGATGTTTTCTTTTTCTTTCTTGTCTTCAAACCCTTGGCTTTTTGTCCCCAAGGTGAAGTTGGATGCTGCCAGCCGCCGCCGCTCTTGCTTTTACCTTCGCCACCACCATTTGGGTGATCAATTGGGTTCATTGCGACTCCTCGTACAAAAGATCTCCAACCTAACCATCTGTTTTTTCCGGCTTTACCGAGCGTAATATTTTCGTGATCAGAGTTTCCTAAAACACCATAAGTCGCATAACAGCTAGTCGGAATCAATCGAACTTCGCCGGATGGCAATTTGATCTGAGCAAATTTCCCTTCACGTGCAACCAACTGTGCTGATGTTCCAGCACTTCGGGCAATCTGTCCGCCTTTTCCAGGTCTGACTTCAATATTGTGAACAAAACTTCCAAGCGGAACACTTGAGAGAGGCATTGCATTCCCAGCTTTGATTTCTACATCGGAACCTGCAAAAATTGTTTCGCCTATCTTTAAATCATTTGGTGCAAGAATGTAACGTTTTTCACCATCGGCATAGTGTATCAATGCAATTCGAACGGAACGGTTCGGATCATATTCAACTGAGTGAACATTACCTGGAATGTCTCTCTTATCACGCTTGAAATCGATGATTCGATACATTCGCTTATGTCCGCCGCCACGATGACGTGAAGTTAATTTACCTTCATTATTTCTTCCGCCAGATTTTTTAATCGGCTTGAGAAGAGATTTTTCCGGTTTAGTTTTTGTGACCTCTGTAAAATCCGGCACTATTGCGAATCTCGTTCCTGGCGTTACTGGCTTTAATTTTTTTAATCCCATTATCTATCTTTTCAAATATTATACGTTTTCAAAGAAATCTATTTTCTGTTCCTCTTTTAAAGTCACATATGCTTTCTTAGATTTTGAAGTGCGTCCGGTGAATCTCCCGCCTTTAGTAAACTGAGTTTTCGTTTTACCTTGATGCCGAACAGTCCGGACTTTCAGAACTTCTACATTAAACTTTTTTTCAATGGCATTTGCAATCTCAATTTTATTTGCATTGAGTGCAACTTCAAAACCATATATATTTTTATGTTCCTGAGTATCAGTAACTTTTTCAGTGATCAAAGGTTTGATCAATATTTGATGTATCATCTTATTCATTAGCTTAACGTCGTATTAATTAATTCAACTGCACTTTGTTGAAGCAATAATGTTTTGGAGTTCAAGATATCATAAGTAGAAACATTCTTTGCTTCGATCACTTTAAATTTTGGAATATTGTTTCCTGATTTATAAACTGCTGCATCATTCTTCCCTGTAAGTAACAAGGTTTTTTTAGAATCAAGCTGCAGCGACTTAAGAATTTGGAACATATCTTTTGTTTTTGGCTGCTCCAAAGTGAAATCTTCTACTACAAAAATTTCATTCCCTTTTGCTTTGTAAGAAAGTGCAGACTTGAATGCAAGTTTTTTTACTTTCTTTGGTAATTTAAAACCATAATCACGAGGTCGAGGTCCGAAAATCGTACCACCGCCAATCCAAACCGGAGATCGGGACGAACCAGCACGAGCCGTGCCTCTTCCTTTTTGCCGCCAAGGTTTTCTTCCACCGCCTCTAACTTCATTTCGCTCTTTGGTTTTATGAGTTCCTTGCCGTTGATTAGCATTGTAAAGTTTCACAGCAAGATATATTGAGTGATCATTTGGAACTATTTCAAAAATTTCCGGATTCAGTTCAACCTGTTTACCGGTCTTTGATCCATCTATTTTATATACGTCAATTTTCATAATTACTTTTTAATCAATTTCACATAACCATTAATGTGACCAGGAATAGCACCTTTTAAGTAAATCAGGTTTGTATCCTTTTCCACTTTAATAATTTTCAAGTTGCGAATGGTAAGATTGTCTCCTCCCATTCTTCCGGCCATCTTCTGTCCTTTGAACACGCGACTTGGATAGGAGCTTGCACCGATAGAACCGGGAGCTCTCAATCTATCGCTCTGACCGTGAGTTTTAGCACCACCGCCAAAACCATGTCTTCTAACTACACCTTGAAATCCCTTACCTTTCGTAACACCCTGTACATCGATTTTATCACCTTCTCGAAATATATCAACACCTAATTCAGAACCTTCATTCAAATCTTTCACGTCATAATTACGAAACTCAGCAAGGAATTTCTTTGGTGCAATTTTTAATTTATCAAAGTGTCCTTTGAGCGGCTTATTAACGCTCTTTAATCTTTTATCATCGAAGCCAATTTGTACTGCATCGTATCCATCTTTATCTTTAGTCTTAACTTGAACTACAAAACAAGGACCTGCTTCAATAATTGAAACAGGAATAATATTTCCGCTATCATCAAAAATTCTTGTCATTCCTGTTTTTTTACCTAAAAGGCCAATCATTCTTATCTCCAACTATACTTTAATCTCGATATCGACACCAGCGGGGATATCTAATTTCATTAGTGAATCAACTGTTTTATTATTTGAATTCAGAATATCAATGAGTCTTTTGTGTGAACGAATTTCAAATTGTTCACGGGATTTTTTATCCACATGAGGAGATCTAAGCACGGTATAGACAGTTCGTTTTGTTGGCAAAGGTATTGGCCCTGACACAATTGCGCCAGTGCTGCGAACCGTCTTAATAATCTTCTCGGCAGATTTATCAATCAAATTATGATCATAAGATTTCAGTTTTATTCGAATCTTTTGGCTTGTCACGTCTTAGAATCTCCTATTGGATAAAATTTCAACTCACTAATATTATTCATGAATTTTTGTAATTACTCCAGCACCAACTGTTCTGCCTCCTTCACGGATAGCAAATCGCAGTCCATCTTCCATAGCTATTTCAGAAATCAGTTCAATTCTCATTTTTACATTGTCGCCAGGCATGACCATTTCAATTCCTTCAGGAAGATAAGCGATTCCAGTTACGTCAGTAGTTCTGAAATAGAATTGTGGTCTGTAACCTGTAAAGAATGGAGTATGTCGTCCACCTTCTTCTTTAGACAAAATATAAACTTCGCAATCGAATTTACAATGCGGAGTAATACTTCCAGGTTTTGCGATAACCATTCCTCTTTCTAAATCATCTTTACCAACACCACGAAGCAATAAACCAGCATTGTCACCAGCGATAGCGTAATCTAATTCTTTTCTGAACATCTCGATACCAGTGATAACAGTTTTTTTATGAGCTCCTAAACCTACAACTTCAACTTCATCACTGATTTTAATTTGCCCTCTTTCCACTCTTCCTGTACCTACTGTTCCCCTTCCAGTAATGCTGAAAACGTCTTCAACAGGCATCAAGAATGGTTTGTCTGCATCACGCTGTGGAACTGGAATATAGCTGTCAACTGCATCTAAAAGATCATAAATACATTTGAAATCCGGATCGTCAACTGGAATAGCTGGATTAATAGCTTTTTCCATTGCTTTCAATGCACTTCCTCTGATGATGGGGATTTCGTCACCAGGAAATTCATATTTATTCAGAAGATCTCTTAATTCCATTTCAACTAAGTCAAGTAATTCCGGATCATCAACTGCATCAACTTTATTCATGAACACAACAATTCGAGGTACACCAACCTGACGTGCAAGAAGAATATGCTCTCTAGTTTGGGGCATTGGACCATCTGTTGCAGCAACTACTAGGATTGCT
>CAZNDS010000010.1:11681-19418 GCA_964571865.1 uncultured Ignavibacteriaceae bacterium
CATCTGAGCTGCACCTGTGATCATGTTCTTCACATAGTCAGCGTGACCTGGACAGTCAACGTGTGCATAATGTCTATTAGCAGTTGAGTACTCGACGTGAGCAGTAGCAATCGTGATTCCACGTGCTTTTTCTTCCGGTGCGTTGTCGATACTATCAAATGTTCTAACCGCAGACAATCCTTTCTTCGAAAGAACCATCGTCATAGCGGCTGTTAAAGTCGTTTTACCATGGTCAACGTGGCCAATTGTTCCAACGTTAACGTGAGGTTTACTTCGATCAAATTTTTCCTTTGCCATTTTATTCTCCTTTTTATTTAATAAGCTTTAAAACTTAGACTAAAACTCCTTTACCGATAGTCTTCTCAACAATTAGATCAGAAATACTTTTTGGAGTTTCCTGATAGTGAGAGAACTGCATCGTGTAAATTGCTCTTCCTTGAGTCATTGAACGCAAGATTGTTGCATAGCCAAACATCTCAGAGAGCGGAACTACTGCTTTGATAATTTGTGCATCTTTGCGAGCACTAAATCCTTCAATCTTTCCTCTGCGAGAATTCAAATCACCCATTACATCCCCTAAGTATTCTTCGGGCGAAATGACCTCAACACTCATGTATGGTTCAAGTAAAACTGGTGAAGCCTTTTTAGCACCATCTTTAAAAGCCATTGAGCCCGCGACTCTAAATGAAATCTCATCCGAATCAACTTCGTGATATGAGCCATCGGTTAATGTCACTTTCACATCGACCACCGAGAATCCAGCGATTACTCCATTTCTCATCGCATCTTGAACGCCGGCTGAAACTGCAGGAATATATTCTTTCGGGACGGTACCACCGACAATTTTATTAATGAATTCGAATCCTTTTCCTTTTTCATTGGGTTCAATCTCAAGCCACACATGACCAAATTTACCACGCCCACCACTTTGACGAACAAATTTTCCTTCAGCTTCGACTTTCTTTGTAATCGTTTCTCTGTAAGCAACTTGAGGCCTGCCAACATTCGCTTCTACTCTAAATTCTCTCTTCATCCTGTCGACGATAATTTCTAGATGAAGCTCTCCCATACCACTAATTAACGTCTGACCGGTTTCTTCATTAGATGAGATTCTGAATGTCGGATCCTCATCAGCCATTTTATTCAGTGCTTCTGATAATTTATCCTGATCGACTTTTGTCTTTGGTTCAATTGCGATCTGAATAACCGGTTCAGGGAATTCCATCTTTTCAAGAATAATCGGATCTGAACTATCGCATAGAGTATCGCCTGTTTTGGTGTGTTTTAATCCAACCGCTGCTGCAATATCACCGGCACTAACAGAATCAATATCTGTACGATGGTTAGCATGCATTTGAAGAAGTCTGCCGAATCTTTCTTTTTTATCCTTTGAAGAATTGAGGACATAAGAACCTGCATCTGCCTTACCCGAATAAACCCTGAAAAATGTCAGTTTGCCAACATATGGATCAGTCATAATTTTAAAAGCAAGGGCAGTGAATTTTTCTTTCTCATTAGCTTTTCTGATAACCATGTCAGATAAGTTCACATGATGGCCTACAATTTCAGATAAATCGGCAGGTGATGGGAAATAGTCAACAACGGCGTCAAGTAATTTTTGAACGCCTTTATTTTTGAAAGCAGATCCGCAAAGAACAGGGATTATTTTCACTTCGATTGTTGCACGTCTTAAAACGGCTTTAATTTCATCTTCAGTGATCGGCTTACCATCCAAATATTTTTCGAGAAGTGTGTCATCAATTTCAGAAACAGACTCGAGCATTTTTGTACGATATTCTTTCGCAAGTTCTATTAGATCTTTTGGAATATCAAAATCAGTAAATTCCGCTCCCAAAGGATCTTCATTATACATTCTTGCACGCATTGTGATTAGGTCGATAACACCACTGAATAATTCTCCATCACCGATTGGTAATTGGATTGGAACAACGTTAGCACCTAATCTCTCCTTAATCATCTGGATGACATTATAAAAATCTGCGCCAACACGATCCATTTTATTGACGAAAGCAATTCTGGGGATATTAAATTTATCTGCTTGTCGCCAGACCGTCTCAGATTGAGGTTCAACACCACCAACAGCGCAAAATAATGCTATCGCACCATCGAGAACTCGCAACGAACGTTCAACTTCAACTGTGAAATCGACATGTCCGGGTGTATCAATAATATTAATTCTATGATTTAACCATTCACAAGTAGTAGCGGCGCTTGTTATCGTAATTCCTCTTTCTCTTTCCTGCTCCATGAAATCCATAGTCGCTGCACCATCATGCACTTCGCCCATTCTGTGAAGCCTACCTGTGTAGAACAGAATGCGTTCGGTTGTTGTGGTTTTCCCAGCATCTATATGCGCCATAATACCAATGTTTCTTATCTTCGATATGTCAATATGTTTACTCATTTACACTAAATCAAATCACCATTTAAAATGTGCAAAGGCCTTATTTGCCTCTGCCATACGGTGTGTATCATCCTTTTTCTTAATTGTTGAACCTTCGCCATTTGAAGCAGCGATAATTTCTGCTGCTAGTTTACCAGCGAATGACCTGTCTTTTCTTTCTCTAGCATAATTTATCAGCCATCTCATTGCAAGAGCAATTCGTCTTGCCGGCCGCACTTCAGTCGGAACTTGATAAGTAGCACCGCCAACTCGTCTGCTTCTGACTTCAATCATTGGCTGAGCATTTGTCAGAGCTTTATTGAAAACTTCAATTGCAGGTTTTTGTGTTTTTTCATTTATAAGTTCGAAAGCATCATAAACTAACCGGCGTGAAGTATTCTTTTTTCCGCTCGTCATAATTCCATTAATTAAACGCGAAACTAATATATCATTATATTTAGGATCGGGTAAAAGTCTTTTCTTTTCTGATCTTCTTTTTCTCATAACATTATCTATTTACTTGCGGTTTTTGCTCTTTTGGTTCCGTACTTAGATCTACCTTGTTTACGATCAGTAACACCAGCAGTGTCAAGAGTTCCTCGGATAATATGATACCTTACACCTGGTAAATCTTTAACTCTTCCGCCTCTAATTAAAACGATCGAGTGCTCTTGAAGATTATGGCCTTCTCCAGGAATATATGCTGTAACTTCTATTTGATTTGTCAGTCTTACTCTTGCAACCTTTCTTAAAGCAGAGTTAGGTTTTTTCGGAGTAGTTGTATATACTCTTGTGCAAACTCCGCGCTTCTGCGGGCAACTTTGCAAAGCAGGCGCTTTATTTTTACTTGTAACCTTTACTCTATTTTTTCTAACTAATTGATTGATCGTCGGCAAATTTATTCTCCGTTTATTGAAAAATTAGCTTTGCAATATATCATTTTCGAGAAAAATTATCAACATGCAAAACCAATGTTTATTTTACTTTTTCTTCCTCAATTGCTGCTTCCCTCTCGGCTTGTGAGGTTGTCATCATTAATATGCTTTTGTACTTCTTGAGACCTGTTCCAGCTGGAATCCTATGGCCAACAACTACGTTTTCTTTCAGTCCGAGTAAAAAGTCCATTTTCGCTTCAGTTGCAGCGTCAGTTAATACTTTTGTCGTTTCTTGGAACGAAGCAGCTGAGATAAAGCTTTCAGTCGAGAGTGCGGCTTGTGTAATTCCTAATAAAATATTATCAGAAGTTGCTGGTTGGGCATCCCGAATTTCGACAAGTTTTTTTGATCGTTTCTTTAAATCAATATTGGTGTCTTTAACTTTACCTTTTTCGATCACTTGTCCAATCTTAAACCTTGAATCGCCTTTTTCCGTAATTATCACTGATTGCCTTATTCTTTCATTCTCTTCGTTGAATACATACCAATCAATGTTATCACCTTCAAGGAAACGAGTATCCCCAGGATCGAGAACTTTAACCTTTTGCAGCATTTGTTTAACGATAATCTCTATGTGTTTGTCATTGATCTTAACACCCTGCAATCGATAAACTTCTTGAATCTCATTCACTAAGTATTCCTGAACTGCACTGATTCCTTTAATTTTTAAAATATCATGCGGATTCAAGGCCCCATCGGTAAGTTTATCACCTGCACTTACTTCATCGTTATTTTGAACGAGAAGGTGTTTCCCTATGAGAATTGTATATTTCTTTACTTCAACTCCATCTTTAGTCGTAACATTTACTTCTCTGGAACCCTTTTTATGTGCACCAAATGATACGATTCCATCAATTTCAGAAATAACCGCAGGATCTTGAGGACTTCTTGACTCGAATAATTCGGTTACGCGAGGTAAACCACCGGTAATATCGCGAGTCTTTCCAATATCTCTCGGAATCTTTGCGATAACAGCTCCAGCAGAAATTTCTTCACCTTCACGAACGATGATATGTGCTTTATTCGGAAGAATAAATGAAGAAAGTTTTTGGTTTTTATTGTTAACAATATTGACTGTTGGTATGAGAGTTTTATCACGTGATTCAATGACCACTTGTTGAATGTGTCCAGTCTGTTCATCACTCTCATGTCTAAATGTAATATTTTCGACTAAATCTGAGAATGAGATCGAGCCATTAGAATCTGCGATAATAACCGCATTGTAAGGATCATGGTTATAAAGAATATTGTTCTTTTCAACTTTCTGATTGTCTTCTACAACGATTTCTGCACCATAAGGAACTTCATATTTTCTGAGTACACGACCATCTGGATCTACAATGTTAATAAAAGCGTTTCTGCCGAGAGCAATCTTAATGTTTCCCCCGAATTCATTGGATCGCTCAACATATCTAATGTTTTCGAATTTAATTTTTCCCTCAAATCTTGTTGTGACTTGTGATGTTGCTACAATTCTACTAGCAGCTCCACCAATATGGAAAGTACGTAATGTTAACTGAGTACCAGGTTCTCCAATTGACTGTGCTGCTATAATTCCAACCGCTTCACCAATATTTACCAACTTACCTGTAGTCAAGTTTCTTCCGTAACATTTTGCACAAACACCACGTTCTGAATCACACGTTAATACTGTTCGAATTGCCACTTCTTCAATTGTTGTTTCACCAATTATATCTGCAATTTCTTCGGTGATCAATTCTCCAGATTCACATAAAAGCTCTTCACTGATTGGATCATAGATATCTAACAAAGAAGTTCTTCCAAGCACTCTCTCTGAAAGCGGCTCTCTTACTTCTTCACCATCTTTCAAAGCAGTAATGTCAATTCCTCTAATAGTACCGCAGTCTGTTGAAGTGATTACAACATCCTGGGCAACATCAACCAATCTTCTTGTAAGATAACCGGCATCGGCTGTTTTTAAAGCCGTATCGGCAAGACCTTTTCTCGCACCGTGGGTGGAAATAAAGTATTCAAGAACCGATAATCCTTCTTTGAAGTTGGCAATAATTGGACTTTCAATAATCTCTCCGGCTTGACCAGTCAAACTTTTTTGTGGTTTAGCCATCAATCCTCGCATTCCAGCAAGCTGACGAACCTGTTCTTTCGAACCACGTGCACCGGAATCAATCATCATCCAAATAGGATTAAAACCTTGATGTGATTTCTTCAAATGGTCCATCAATGCATCGGCGACATTATTTGTTGTGTGAGTCCAAATGTCAATAATTTTATTATAACGCTCACCTTCAGAGATGAAACCTTCCTGCCACTGATTGATAACTTTTTTTACTTCTTTAAGAGACTTGGTAACAAAGTCTGCTTTCTCTGTAGGGATTAACATGTCATCAACATTCACTGACAATCCGCCTAATGTTGAATATCTGAAACCAAGGTCTTTTAAGTCATCGAGAAATTTAGCCGTTCCAACATTTCCGATTTGTCTAAACATTTTTCCGATAAACGCTCCGAAAGTTTTCTTCACAAGAAGTTCATTAACGAAGCCGATTTCTTTTGGTACGATTTGATTGAACACAACACGTCCAACGGAAGTTTCGATCATTTCGCCTTCAACTCGAACTTTAATTTTTGCATGAAGTCCGACTTTTTTGTTTTCAAGTGCGATCAAAACTTCTTCGGGTGAACTGAATATTTTACCTTCTGCCAGATCACCTTCTTTAATTTTAGTTAAATAGTAACAACCGAGAACAATATCTTGAGTTGGAATTACAATTGGATTTCCATTCTGCGGTGATAAAATATTTTGACTTGAGAGAAGTAAGAGCGAACATTCAAGCTGTGATTCAGGAGAAAGTGGTACGTGAACAGCCATCTGATCACCATCAAAGTCTGCGTTGAACGCTGTACAAACCATTGGATGAATTTCAATTGCCTTTCCAGTCACTAAAATCGGCTGGAAGGCCTGAATTCCTAATCTGTGCAAAGTTGGAGCACGGTTCAACATAACTGGATGAGCATCAACAATCTTCTCTAAAATCTCCCAAACGACCGCATCTTTACGATCGATAACTTTTCGGGCACTTTTTACTGTCTTGTTATATCCTCTTTCAATTAATTTTCTAATAACAAATGGCTTATATAATTCCAGAGCCATTTCGCGGTTCAATCCACATTGATGGAGCTTTAATTCTGGGTTCACAACAATAACTGATCTTCCAGAATAGTCTACACGTTTACCGAGCAAGTTTTGTCTGAACCGTCCTTGTTTTCCTTTTAAAATATCGGAAAGAGATTTCAAAGCACGATTCGAATCGCTTCTTATTGTGTTCGTTCTTCTCGAATTATCAAATAAAGCGTCTACTGCCTCCTGAAGCATACGTTTTTCATTTCTTAAAATAACTTCAGGGGCTTTGATATCAAGAAGTCTTTTCAAACGATTATTGCGAATTATAACCCTTCTGTAAAGATCATTTAAATCGCTAGTAGCAAATCTCCCACCTTCAAGCGGAACCAATGGACGAAGTTCAGGCGGAATAATAGGGACAACGTCAACCACCATCCATTGAGGTCTATTGTCTTTACCCCCTTCTTTAGTTCTAAATGCATCGACGATTTTCAATCGTTTTAGTAAATCTGCTTTTTTCTGCTGCGAAGTTTCTTCTTTAAGTTGAGCTCGCAATTCAACCGAAAGCACATCGGGATCTATCTTCGCAAGAAGCGCTTTTACTGCTTCACCACCAATTTTGGCTACAAATTTTCTTGGATCATCATCATCTAATTTTTCATTATCAGATGGAAGCGATGCGAGAACTTCAAAATATTGTTCTTCAGTTAATAGGTCTTTCTCCTTCAAACCTGTTGGACCAGGATTAACTACCGCATAAGTTTCGTAATAAATTATTTTCTCAAGTTCTTTTGTGGTGTATCCGAGCATATTCCCAATTTTACTCGGTAGTGACCGGAAAAACCAAATATGAACGACTGGAACAGCAAGCGAAATGTGTCCCATGCGTTCACGTCTAACTGATTTTTGTGTAACTTCTACACCGCAGCGATCACAGATAATTCCTTTGTATCGAATTCTTTTATACTTTCCACAATGACATTCCCAATCGCGAGTCGGTCCAAATATTTTTGCACAAAAAAGACCGTCTTTCTCGGGACGAAAAGACCTATAGTTTATTGTTTCAGGTTTAGTTACTTCTCCATACGATCTTTTCAAGACTGCATCGGGACTTGCCAAGCTAATGGTAATCTTTGAAATATTTTTACTAGTGTAATCTTGTGGTCTAATTGCCATGGTTAAAACTCTTTTCTTTTTCTTTAAAAAAGTATTTATTCACGTTCAACATTAAATTCTAAACATAATCCTTGAAGTTCCCTTGTAAGAACATTAAATGATTCAGGGATACTTGCTTC